>JAAKFQ010000029.1 GCA_011064725.1 Chlamydiota bacterium
CCCAAGGTCATAAACCACAATCTTTTTATCTTCGCCTTTATCCAAGCCGTAAGCTAAAGCTGCAGCTGTGGGTTCTGGAATGATTCTTTTCACATCCAAACCTGCAATTTTCCCCGCATCTTTTGTAGATTGTCTTTGTGAATCGTTGAAATAGGCGGGCACTGTGACAACGGCACCTGTGACTTTTTGTCCAAGATAGCTTTCTGCAGTTTCTTTCATCTTTGTTAAGATTTGAGCGCTGATTTCTTCTGGAGTGTAATCTTTGCCATCGATTTCAAAGACAGCATCCCCATTTTTTCCGGGCTTAACTTTGTAAGGGACTGTTTTGATTTCAGATTCCACTTCTTTGTGTTTTCTACCAATGAAGCGTTTTGTGGAAAATAGTGTCTTTTCTGGGTTTGTAACAGCTTGACGTTTTGCTGCTGTTCCAGTTAAGCGTTCTTTTCCTTTGATAGAGACCACAGAAGGAGTGGTTCTACCACCTTCTTGGTTTGCAATCACCTTGGCATCTCCACCTTCCATGATAGATACGCATGAATTGGTGGTTCCAAGGTCAATACCAATAATCAGTTCTTTTTTTTGTTTTTTATTTGCCATTTTTTTTCTCCTCTATTTTTTCATCTAAAACTTGTGTCTCTTCTTCTTTGGGTGCTGCTTTTGGGTGCTTTGCCACTTTTACCCTAGCTGCACGAAGAAGTTGATCTTGTATCATATAGCCCTTGGAACACTCTTCGATAATCTCATTATCTCGATATTGATCCGTTTCTACAGTTTCAATAGCTTCATGTTTTTTTGAATCAAAAAGCTTTCCTTTGCTAGAAAATGTTGTCACTTTATTCATCTCTAAAATGTCATTAAATTGGCCTAAAATCATTTCAAATCCAAGCGCCCAGTTTTTCACTTCATCAGACATGTCTTGAGCATGTTTTAAAGCCAATTCAAATTGATCTAAAGGCAACAGAATATCTCGGATCAAATCTTCTTTGGCAAAACGCATGAAGACGTGTTTTTCTTTTTGTAAACGCTTTCTCATGTTTTCTGAATCGGCAAGAGCAAGCTTGTATTTGTGGTGCATTTCGCTTAATTTCTTTTCTGTTTCTTGCAACCTTGTTTGCGTCATTTCATGAATGGATATTGTCTCATGTTTTTTTTGCGTTTCTTTTTCCTTTTTAGATTCTTTTTTTGTATCCATTATTATCCCTGTTTTGTTTCATCTAAATTTTGTGCAGTGAGTTTTAAAGGAGATATGGTCGGTGTTCTAAAGGTAATTTTATGCTTGTAAGTGGTTTTCGTTAGCGCTTTGGAAAGAAACTCACTAAAAGTTTTTAAAATGGAAAAATGCATCTTATAATCTGCTCGCATTGGTAAATAGACCAAAATCGCTCCTGCAATCATTTCGTTGATTTTATAAGGCATTGCCAAAATAGAGCAGTGGGTGATGTTTTCTGAAAAAGGTTTTAGGTCTTCTGCAATCCAAAAGACAAGATCTTGGGCTTGCATGCTTTTTTGTAAAATGGCGCGCAGCTGTTCTTCATTTTCAAACAAGGAGAGACTTTTTGTAATAGCCAAAGGATTGTTAAATTCTTTGTATTGCAAAAGGTTGGAAAAGCCGCAAGAGATCAAGTCGGTATTAGAAAAATTGGTGTAATTGACAATGTAGCGCACCATGACTTCTTGATATACTTTTTCAGCGAGTGTTTTTTCGTCTTCGTTGAGATTTAACAGTGTGGCAATGTTTTGGAGTTTGGCTTGCAAGTAATTTTCGATGCGTTTTTGTGAAAAAGCGCTGATTTTTTTTGGCACATTTAAAATATAAGTGTTCACAACACCAAAATTTGTCACTAAGGCACATAATAGACGCTTATGATCGAGCATCAAAAGCTTGATATCTAAGATGGTGTCTTGATCAAAACGCGGGGAGCAGATCACACAAGCTGCATTACTAATCTCTGCAAGTACGGACACAGATTCTTCCAAAAAGTGGTAGATTTTATCCACATCGCAGCAAAGCTTTTTTTCTAATATTTTTTTAATCTCTTTATTGGTTTCAATGTTGCGTTTTGCCATTTGTGCATACCATTTGAATGCTTGAGATGTCGGAATACGTCCTCCAGAAATATGTGGTTGCTGCAACAATTTGGCAGCTTCTAATTTGGCAAAATAATTACGAATAGTCGCAGAACTTAAATGATCAAATCCGTTTGCTTGAAGGGTACTTGAACCAATAGGCTTTCCTGTTTCTAAAAATAACTTGACAAGCCCCAAGAGAATCTCTTGTTCACGCTTTTCTTTTTTCTTTACTTTTGTAACCATAAATTAGCACTCACTGCTTCTAATTGCTAAATGTTACCCTATATTAGCATTTTTGTAAACAGGGTGCAAGAAAATTTAGCACCAAGCATACTGATGTTACGCAGTAAATTCTGTTCATAGGAGGGCTGCAAGGAACAATCTACGGCGCAGTGTCCCTCGTTCAACTCTCATGGAGTTGAACTTCTGGACTCTACTTGTATCTTGTCCCTTTCGCTCCACCTCTTAAACAGAATTTACTGCGTAACATCAGTTGTTCAAGTGCGAAATTTTCTATAGAGGGGGTGTAAGTTATTTTTTTACAAGATGGTGCAGGTTGAGCCTTCGAGCTTTTTTTTGAGCCTGTTGACGTTTGCTTGATAAATCTTTATTTTTTCTGAATCTTCGTCATATACCATTTTGGCCATATCAAGTGCTTTTTGATAGTATTTAAGAGCTTTTTCTGCATCTCCAAGAGTTTCATAAGCTACACCTACATTGTCTAAAGAAGTAACTAAAAAAGGATGATTTTGGTTGGGGTTTAGAGCTTTAGCCATTTCTAGGGCATCTTTTAGATATTTTAGTGCTGTTTTTGCATCTCCAATTGCTTTGTAAGCCATGCCCATATTGTTTAAAGCATTAGCTAAAAAAAAGTGATTTTGGTTGGGATATAGAGCTTTTGTCATTTCTAGAGCATCTTTTAGATATTTTAGTGCTGTTTTTGCATCTCCAAGTTCTAGATAAACCATGCCCATATTGTTTAAAGAATTAGCTAAATTATAATGATCTTGATTGGGATATAGAGCTTTTGTCATTTCTAGAGTATCTTTTAGATATTTTAGTGCTGTTTTTGCATCTCCAAGTTCTAGATAAGCCATGCCCATATTGTTTAAATAAAAAACTAAATCAGGATGATTTTGGTTGGGGTTTAGAGCTTTAGCCATTTCTAGGGCATCTTTTAGATATTTTAGTGCTGTTTTTGCATCTCCAATTGCTTTATAAGCCATGCCCATATTGTTTAAATAAAAAGCTAAATCAGGATGATTTTGGTTGGGATATAGAGCTTTTGTCATTTCTAGAGCATCTTTTAGATATTTTAGTGCTGTTTTTGCATCTCCAAGTTCTAGATAAGCTAAACCTACACTATCTAAACAACCAGCTAAATCAGGACGATTTTGGTTGGGATATAGAGCTGTTGTCATTTCTAGAGCATCTTTTAGATATTTTAGTGCTGTTTTTGCATCTCCCATTTTTCGATAAACTATGCCTACATCATGTAAAGAATTAACTAAATCAGGGTGATTTTGGTTGGGGTATAGAGTTTGTCTTATTTTTAAAGCATCTTTTACATATTTTAATACCGATGTGTCTTGTGAAATTGAGTCTTTAATGTCTCCTATTTTGCTATAAAAAATAGCCAGTTGTTCTTGATTCATTTTTTCCTTGTGCTTTTCTAACTGAGATGTGTTTAACAATGAAAGCGCATGCTGCAGCCAGATCCTTCCTCCTTCCCATGTTTCGATTTTATCTAAATCAAACTGTTCCACAGCATCTAGTAGAGTAAGAACATTTTGTTGGATTGAAATATTTTCTTCTAATTCTTTCTGAAGCATTTTTTGGAGTAGATTATGTATTTTTGCCATATCCGTATTTGGGTCGAAGTGTATAAGCTTAAAATCTGAAAATAATCTAACTATTTCCCGACTTTCTTGTTTTGCTTGATCAGGTGAAAAGCTTTTATACATTTGTAACCATTCCTCGATCCAGGCTCTGGGGATATTTTCAGAATTTAAGTAAGCACATAGAGATAACCACTCAAAAGCGTTTGGATTTTGAAATTTCGCCTTTTCCAAAAGCATTTGCCATATTTTGCCAAGGGATATTTCATGGCGATCCGTCCCTTTTTCCAAAAGCACTGTTTTATCTTTGTATTCTTGAAGAAAAGTGTGAATATCTCCACATAACTCGATAATTGGAATAGCCATTCCAAGAAGAAATGGAAGGCCGTTCAATTCTTGATGCAAAGCTTTTATATCCTTTATGTTGGTTTCTTTTGTATTAGACTGAAGAAATGTGATTGTTTCCTCTTCACTGAAGGGTTTAACTTCATATTTGGGTGCAGTTTGCCAAGAAATGACGTTTTCATTGATTGCAGTGATTAAAACCATTCCACCTTTTTCAGGAAATTCAATGGGTTTTTCCATGTTATCAAGGATAAGTAACCAAGGTTTTTCAAAAAGGTGGTTTGCAAGACGATGATTGACTGCTCGTCTTATTCCTTCAGGGGTTTCCTTGCCTTCTAAATAGAGATGAAGATCTCTTGCCATCGTAATATAGGCCAAATGTATTGATGCATCTGTAGAACAATCGATTCTATAAATTCTAGAGAAATCACGTCTATGTTGGTGAGCAAATTGGATTGTCAGCTCTGTTTTTCCAACTCCAGATTCTCCATGGAGAAGACTTATGGAAGCCACGCTATCACAATCTTTGGGAATAAGCGCTTGTAAAACATTTAGATCTGTCTTCCTTCCGAAGAAATCAGCTAGTGGTGGTCCTGCGCTTATAAGTTTTTTTTTTCTGTTGTCTCTAAAAGCTGAAAAAGAAAGTTTTGTTTTTCTTCTTTACCTAAAAATTTTAG
Source organism: Chlamydiota bacterium (assembly GCA_011064725.1). Classification (NCBI taxonomy): domain Bacteria; kingdom Pseudomonadati; phylum Chlamydiota; species Chlamydiota bacterium. The sequence goes on from JAAKFQ010000029.1 coordinate 4,931, forward strand.
CGTAGATTGTTTGCCTGAGTCGATCAGGTCATTTCTTTTCTTCCCTTTGACGCCGAAGTTTAGTGTGCCGACCCCCATATTATCGATTTTAATTACGCGGTGTTTATTGTAGGGATTCTGTTGACGAATTAATAGTTCAGCTCTCGTGTAAATTTCATAAACACTTCGTAAAAGATCACCTACTGTTTCGATTTTTTTATTGGGTTGATTTTCTAGTTCTTCAGGACTATAAAGATCAAATCCTAGAGTACGTCGATTATAAACAGGTTGGCGGGCTTGTCTTGTTAAATAGTCATTTTGCGTAAATTGGACCTGGTCAAAGCATTCGATGGGAAGATTGTTTAACAGTCCACCATCAATATAAGATTTAACCTCTTTTGGATCGTAAAACCCTTTTTTGTTTTTAAAACGTGGAGTATAAGGCTCAAAAACACCAGGAATGGACATAGAAATACGTACAGCATCTGCAATCAACATATCTTTCCATTGAGGATCTTCTGAACTTATATGAACAATTTGAGGGTGATTAAGTTCTGTAGCAAATACATGAAGGTGTTTGTACTTATGAGTTTTGTCTTTTTCAATCAACTCTTTCAGCTTTCCAAATGTACAATGTCGATCATCTGTTAACAACTCTATTTGATCCTCAATCCATTTAAGAGCTTCGTCTCCTTTGCACACGCCGGTTGTTCTCCACAAAGATTCTACGCCGTTCCAAAGAGCTGAAAAAAGAGTGTTTGGATCCAATATTTTTCCTGGATGAAGAATCCATGAATACAAGTTTTGCAAAGACGTGTGTTGTTTCAAAACCTCTTGTAGGCGTTTTTTTCTAAAAGGATGATCGAGCAGTTTTGTCAAAGGTGTTTCTGTGAGTTTATCTTCCATCTGTTTAGAGTCCATCCCAAGAGCTACAAAAGCAGCAGTGATTGCTCCAGCAGACGTTCCTGCAATCCTTTTAATATCTTTTAGCCAATCTTTTTCTTCCAAAGCTTTGATCACACCTATGTAAGCTAAACCTTTAGCTCCGCCTCCTTTAAAAACGAGATTTTCAGGGGGATAGATATCAAATTTTGGAGGTTCTTTCCTTTCATCTATCGTGTTTGTTGCAAGAGTTTTTAAAAGGCCTTGGCATTGTGTGGATAATAGATCGTTACTTGACTCTACAAGCCTATATGGAGTGTGATGTTGATCATTTTTAGCATCCAGGTTTGCTCCTAGATAGCTTAGTAATTTAATTGCATTTCGCTTTCTTCGTAAAACAGCAATATGAAGCGCTGTATTTCCATTAGGTCCTTTAGATTCTACAAGAGCCCCTTTATCCTGAATTAAAAAGTAAATGGCTCGTAGGTTTTCTAGTGAACTAGCTAGATGTAAAGGAGTTTTTCCTTCGCTATTTTGAGCATTAATAAGAACTTTTGCTTTATTAAAATGTTTTGTAAGAAGGTGTTCTAGCATAAAATATTGATTAAACTGGATAGCCACATGTAAAAGGTTGCCAATTTCTGTATTTAACGTCCTTAAATCCAGCTCTGTTTTTTCAATAAGGATATCAAAGATTTTCTTCTCTCCACGGCTTGTTGCAAATGCTAATGCATCAAGGTGGCATAAGGAAGAAGGATCAGAAGGATTAGAATAAAGGGACTTTATGGTCACATCAGCACCATTATTTATAAGGGCTTGTACTGTTCTTTTCTGCTTATTTTCAATAGCGACATGAAGAGGTGTTTTGCCATCTTCAATGCCATTGAAATCAGCACCTTCTTCGACAAGTATCTGTATGATATGATCAAATCCTCTTTTTGCAGCAGAATGGATTGCTTTTGAAAAATCTTTTTCACATAGAGGTCGCAAAGCAGGATCTTTGATTATATCTTTTACGCTTTCTTCAAGTCCTTGCTCCACACAGGCAATAAATAGGCTACGTCCAAACATATCTTTTAACTCTTTGAGTTCTTCAATTGCATCACGCACTTTATCCCATTGTCTGTTTTTACATGCTGTAAGAACGGCTTCAAAATAATCTTCTGGATTTTGTGTAAGATCAATTGAGGAGTTGATAAATAAATGGGCATATTTGTAGGTTTTTTGCGAGGTTTCTAAAAGTTTTTTCTCATCATCGGTTTTTTTCTTTGTCAGAAAAACAAAGGCAGCTAAAGGAATAAGAGCGAATTTAAAAGAGCGGCTAGACAAAGGGGGTGAGGTGTGATAAGCGATAGGCCTTTGGTAGGGGAGACGATAAAAAGGAGGGATAAATGAATGAGGTCTTCTTAAAGCTTGAATATGTAAAAGTTGGCGCATTTTAGAAAAAACGGAAGTAATCATTTTCTATTCTCCTTTGTTTGAAAGAGCAATACTGTAGTAAGCGGAAAAAAATGTCAAAAAAAAACTTTGTAAAAACGCAGTTAAAATTAAATAGAAATGGAATTATTGGACTTGAATTCTTTGAGAAATTTTTCGACAGGGACACATAAAAAACCTCGGTAGGACATCTCAGTTTTTCCAAGATAAAGAACAATACATTCAGCTTCAGGGTATTCTTCTTTAAATGCTTTAAGACCTCTGATATCTTTAGGAGACAAAATGGAACTTCTTTTCACTTCAATAGCAGTAAAGCTGGCAGGACCATAAATCACAAAATCCACTTCTAATCCTGTTCTTGTTCTCCAAAACGAAAGTTGATGTGGTTCAATTTGCGATGAAGTCCAAGCCTGTAGGTGTTGTGCGACAAGGCCTTCTAGAGCAGGTCCTTCTAATTCTGCTTCTTTATCCAAAGGCCCTCTGGGACGCAATTGCCTAAAAATACCCACATCAAAATAATAAAATTTTTCATGCTTGATAAGATCGCGTTTTGCTCTTCTACTAAAAACTGGAAGAGTAAATGCAAGTAATAAATCCTTTAATATTTGAAGATAATTATCCACAGTTTGGCGTTTGACTTGAGATTCCCTTGCTATTTGAGTTGTGTTGAGAAGTGCCCCGTGAGAAAAGCTAGCCACCTCCATAAATCTTGCAAAATGACCAATTTGACGCACAAGTCCCTCTGCAAATACTTCTTCTTTTAAGTATAGTGCAATGTATGTTCTTAATTTTTCTAGGGGATTTGGAGCTTCCCACACAATAGGAATAAGTCCTGTTTGGATGGCTTTTGAATAGGAGAAGCTAGAGCCAAGCTCATAGGCTGAAAATGGATGCATATAATGCAAAAGAGCTCGACTTCCTAAAAGGTCGCTTGCAGATCTACGTAATTTTCTAGCACTACTACCTGTAAGAATGAACTGAATCCCTATTCTTTCTTCAATTAAAATGTGGATAATGGGAAGTAGGGTAGGCACCCGTTGAATCTCATCAATACACACAATAGAGCCTTTTTTCAGTGTTTTTATAAAATCATGGATTCTTTCTGGCTTGGCTGAATAAATTCTCTCTTCTTCTGCGTCTAGTAAATTAATAAAATGCGCATAGGGAAAAACATGCTTAATCCAGGTCGATTTTCCTGTTCCGCGCGGCCCAAAAAGAAAGAAGCTTTCTTTGGGAATTTTCATGGATCTTGGGATATATTTCATAAAAAGTGCCATCGCTGTTGGCGTTTTTCCTATCAAAATGCCATAAGCGATGGCATTTTTGCAACTTTTTACATAAGCTTTTTTATATCAGGTATTTAGGTTGTTCGAATTAAACGCAAACCGTTGATAGCGACTAAAATGGTGCCGCCTTCGTGTAAGACGACCGCCAGCCAAAGAGGCACAATGCCAAAAAGGGCTGACAGGCTAGTTAGAACAATCACGCAGGTGGCAAAAAACAAATTTTGAAACACAATGCGTTTGGTCTGTTTGGCTTTGTGAATCAACCAGGACAAAAGCTGAATATCATCATTAAGAAAGACGACGTCACTTGCTTCAATGGCTGTATCTGAGCCAATCGAACCTAATGAAATACCGACAGTGGCATTAGCAAGAGCTGGGCCATCGTTAATGCCATCACCTAGCATGATTGCACCGCCCTCATTATTGAGTCTAGCAATGAGATTGAGTTTTTCATCTGGTTTTAAATTGTATTCGATATTTTCAATTTTTAAGCTCAAACCAATACGTTTGGCTGTATGTTCATGATCACCTGTTAGCATCCATGTATTTAAATCTTGATCATGAAGCTCTTTAATAGTTTCTGCTGCATTTTCTCTAACAGCGTCGATGAAGGTCAAAAGACAAAGCGTACTATCAATACTTAAAATGCAATAGCTTTGCCCTTCTTCTAAAATCTTTGAGATTTTGTCTTGCAATTGTGTTTGTTTGCTCTCGTCTAAAGAAGAAAGGATATGCTTGCTGTGGCCCACAAGGACATGCTCATAATTGGACCCAATCAAAACATCTGCCTTAATTCCAAGGCCTGGCATTTCTTTCATGTTTTTTATTTCGAGTTTTTCCAATTTTTGATCCTTAGCATGGCAACAGATGGCTTTTGCAATGGGGTGAGTGGAATAGAGTTCTAAAGAATAGGCAATTTTTAATACGTCTTCTTTTGAAAGTGTGCCTTCGATTATGATCACATCATTGAGTTCTAATACAGATTTTGTCAGCGTACCTGTTTTGTCAAAAGCGACATGTTGACATGTATGGATTGCATCCAGCACAAAACCGCCTTTTAAAAGAATCCCTTTTTTTGCGCAGCTAGAAAGCGCGCTCAAATAGGCTGTTGGCGTAGCAATAATGAGTGCGCAAGGGCTTGCTGCAATCAAAAAAGCAAGCGAGCGATAAATCGAGCCGTCAAAACCCAAATAGTGCTCTACTGCAAAAAAGGGCAGTGTGATGGCAAAAAAAAGCGCTAGCAAAATAATACTAACGGCATATTTGGGCCCTACCTTATCAAGTGTTTGTTGCACTTGAGGTTTTGTGTGTTGCGCTTTTGTCACAAGCTCAATGATTTTAGCTAGCGTTGAGGAAGAGCTTTTGGTTGTTACCTGCATTTCAATTGCGCCTTCTAAATTTTGACTTCCTGCAGGAACGCTGTCCTTTTCCTGCACGGTTTGAGGCATGTTTTCACCAGTGAGGTGGGATAAATTAAGCGATGTTGTTCCTTTTGTCACGACACCATCAAGAGGGATAATTTGTCCAGGCTTAATCAAAATAATCGCACCCGCGTCAATATCTTTGATAGATTTGACCACGTGCTCGCCATTTTCAATCACAGTAGCTGTTTTCGGAGTGAGTTTGTGTAAAGTTTGAATCGCCGACGTGGTTTTTGAAAGCGCTGCATCTTCCAAAGCACCTGAAATGGCAAACAACACCAGCAAAAGTCCGCCTTCTAGTGCAGAATCAATTAAAATAGAAAAAAAAGCAGCTAAGGTCATGAGTACATCGATGTTAATTTTAAGTTTTTTGAGATCTTCGATAGAGGCGATGAGCGCTGGAATCCCTGCAAAAAAATAGACAAATAACAAAAAGAAATTGGAAATGGCAAAATGGGTAAAATGAAATCCAAAAGACAGAACTAAAAAAGCCGTTGAAAGACAAGCAGCTTTTAAGCTCAAATGCTTGGATAAACCCCGCCCGCGTCTTTCAATCAAAGGACTTTTGTACTCTTCTTCGCTTGCAAAAAATTCTTCAAATTCAACAGCAAGATCCATAATGCCTCACATTAGCATTTGTAATAAAAAATAGACGCATCCAAAAGAAAGGCCAAATAAAGCAAGTTGCCAGACAGTGCTTGGAATGATGCGATTATTTTGATGTTTGGCAAATAAAATGGCGCAAATAAACAAAATCGAAATGCTTGTGATCAAACATCCGAGCCATCCATAAAAAAATGTCATAAAAATGACAAAAAAACCAGAGATTAATCCTCCACAAAGCGCACCAAATCCCTGTTTTAGGGGATGGACTTGGCAATAAATGGAAATGCCTAACTCTTCTTCTAACATGACTTGAAGTAAGCGACTATCGTCTTGGATCAATTGGTTCACGACATCATCCAAAAGCTTTCCTTCAAACCCTTTGAGCGCATAAATTTCTCTAAGCTCCTGTTTTTCTACAGCGCGATTTTCTTCAATCTCTTTTTTTTCTTGCAACATCACGCGATGCAGCTTTTCCAAACGTGTCCACCCTAAAAAACACGATCTTCCTGTGTGCCATGCAACAAACCCGATAGCAAAAACACTCATCAACACCACTTGCTGTTGGATCGGTATTTGCAGTTGAGCAAAAAAGAGTGCCAAAAAGGGCAAAAGTGTGACCAAAGTTTTTGCGGTATCAATAAAAGCGTTTTTTACGCCGCTAGGTTCAATGCCGTGCGCTTCGTGCCCTGCAACATGTCCACGGCCGCGTGCTTCTAAAAGATGTGAAAAGGTGTCTTTTCCTTTGTAATGTTCTTGTATGTCATTCATTGTATGACCGTTTTTCCATCGAGATATTTTTGAAGTACGTCAGGAACCATAATAGAGCCATCGTTTTGTTGGTAATGCTCTAAAAGTGAGACCATCAAACGAGAGGTGGCAAGGCCAGAACCATTCAGGGTGTGTACAAGTTTGGTTATTCCATCTTCTTTGTAACGCACACTAAGACGTCTTGCTTGAAAATCGGTGCAGTTGGAAATCGAAGAGCATTCATAGTAGCGTCCTTGACCAGGGAGCCACAATTCAATGTCCACTGTTTTGGCGCTAGCAAAAGGCATATCTTGTGTGCACAAAAGCATGATGCGATAGTGCAAACCCAAAGCTTGAAGCATTTCTTCTGCCACGCTAACCATTTCATCAAACATGGCAGCACTTTGCTCTTGCGTGGTATAGGCAAACATTTCGATTTTATTGAATTGATGTGTGCGAATAAGGCCGCGATCTTGTTTTCCATGGGCGCCTGCTTCTCTTCGAAAACAGGGAGTATAAGCAAAAAGCTTTTTGGGCAATTCTTCAAGCAAAAAAATTTCGTCTTGATGCAAAGCGCCCAAAGCCGATTCTGATGTAGGAATCAAGTAAAGTTCAAAATCTTCATCATGGATTTTGAAAAATTGACCCTCAAATTTTGGCAATTGACCGCACCCTTGCATCATTTCAGGACGCACCATCAAAGGAACTTGGCGCATTTCAAACCCATGTTTTTTTTGGGTGTCGATCATAAAATTGATAAGAGCCCATTCAAGTTCTGCACCTTTAGCGTTGTAAACAGGAAAACCACTTCCAGAAACCTTTGCACCACGTTTAAAATCAAAAAGATCGAGTTTTTCACTGAGTTCAAGATGATTAAGAGGCTTAAAAGAAAAGGCGGGTTTTTCTAAGTGATGCTTAATTTCCACATTGTCTTTATCATCGAGGCCAAAAGGAATGTCTTGAAAAGGAATGTTGGGAATAAAAAGCGCTTTTGAAAAAAATTCTTCATGTTCGTTATTCAATTCATCTTCAAGCTGTTTGATTTCATTTCCAAACGTGGCCACTTTTTCCAAAATACTATTCACATTTTCGCCTTTGCGTTTTTTCTCTCCGACCTCTTTGGATATTTGGTTGCGCTTAGCTTTTAGGGATTCAATTTTTGTTTTTAATTGACGCGTGGATTCTTCAAGTTCCAGTAAGCGCTCTATGGATAAATCAGGCTGTTTTTCTAAAAGCTTTTTTTGAGATTCAACACTCTCTTTTAAATCTTTTAAATCTAACATGGACTCATCATAGATTTTGGAACAAAAGCTGTCAAATATTTCCAGATATGTTACACTTTGTTCTATGTTAAAAAAACGGATCAAATCAACAACTTTAAAAAATCCTCTTGTCTTACGCTACCATCGTTTGATGGACGCTTTTGCCAAATCGGATGATGAGAGAGATTTTTATCTCGACAAGACAGAGGGAGGTATTCTTTACCTCGATTTGGAAAAAACGCAGGAAGAGATTGATAAAGCCGAAAAAGAGATTGCAGAGTATCAAGGGCGTTTTTTTTTAATTCCCAAACTGACCTTTTATGAAATCAAAAAGATTATGGAAGGGTTTGTGAATGAAAAAGTATATGATATTGATACAAAAGAAAAATTGCTCGATATCATCCATTCCAAAGATGCAAGAGAAAATTTTCTAGAATTTATCTATGATAATTTATCAGAGCTGGAAAAATGGCAACAATACTACCAAGAACGTTTCCGTGTGCGCATCATCGAATGGTTGCGTCAAAATGCATTCCATTTTGTCTTTGAAGAAGATCTAGAGTTAGGAAGAGTGATTGTGGAAAGAGTTAAAGAGACGCAATTTCAACCCAAAGTCTCCAGAGAAATTGCCCAGGCAAGAGCGCAGCTTGAAAACAAAGCCAAAACTTACTATTCATCCGAAGCACTCAATCCAAGACCCAAAAGAGGACGTCCACCCAAGCAGGTTATCAAAGTGGTTGTCGAATTGGAATTTTCTCGCGATCTATACAACCAGATGCCCATACCTCTAAGACCCTTTCTATACATCCCTGATATTACCAATGCAGCCAATGTGACCTTCAGTTCACGCTTTGAAACAGAAGAGCAGTTCTTGGCCAACATTCGTTCTACTGGAGCGCATCCTGAAATGAACACAAAGTTTGCCGCTCTTTCAAAACGTTTAGATTCTCTAAAATCCCTTTCAGATCGCCTCGTTAGCTTGCAAAAAGAAGGAGTTTTAAAAGGAATTTCCAAAGAAGAAATCACCGTGGGCAAAGGACAAAAAGTTCTTGGTATTGCGAAAGAAGTGTTGCCAAAAGGAAAAAAAGAGGGGATCAAAGAGGTTCCAGACGATGGCCTATTTACCCCAAAATCTTTAAGACGCAGAAAAAAACGAAAATAATATATGTCCGAAATCCATATAAAACGAGCGCTCCTTTGTCTTGAAAAGATGCTGCTTTGCCGCGAAACCGATCGCAAACAAGCCCTCGTTTCCAAGCAAAACAAGGGAGGCAACTTCCATCTATGCAATGATGGACATGAATTGATTGGTGTGCTCTCAGCACTCCATCTCAGACCCAAAAAAGATTTTGCGCTCTGTTATTATCGCGATCGTGGATTTCCCATTGGGCTTGGTGCCGATATCGTCCAGCTCATGGGAGCACACCTTGCAAGAGACACTAAAGAGCATTCCGCAGGACGCATGATGCCCGAGCACTTTTGCTCTAAAGAATTGCGTCTAATTTGCCAATCGAGCGTTGTCGGCTCGCAACTATTGCAAGCTGCCGGCGTGGCAAAAAGCTGCAAACTAAAAAAGACCGATGAGGTGGTCTACGTCTCTATTGGAGAGGGAGGCACATCACAAGGCGATTTTCACGAAGCACTCAATTTTGCTGCTCTTCACAAACTACCCGTCCTCTTTGTGGTCCAAGATAATGGCTATGCGATTTCTGTTCCAAGAGAAGAACAAACCGCAGGAAATAACATTGCCAATATTGCCAAAGGTTACGAAGGTCTTACAGTTTTTGACATCGATGGCACCGATTTTATCGAGGTTGATACAACACTTAAAACAGCCATCCCACTTTTGCAAAAAGGGCCTGTATTTATCCGTGCGCGCGTTTTGCGTTTAGGTGCGCATAGCAGCTCAGATAATCAGTTTAAGTATCGCACACAAGAACAACTCGATGAGGCAACAAAAAAAGACCCCATCGTAAAACTAGAAAAACTCTTAATAGAAAACGGCATTACACTCAAAGAAATCGAAGAGCTCAAAGAGAAGATTCGAAATCAAGTGGATCTGGCAAGCAAAGAAGCGCAAAAAATCCCTCATCCAGATCCCGCAACCGTCCAAGATCATCTCTTTGCACCCTACAATCCCAAAAACACACTCAAGGAAGAAGTTTCTGTGCAAGAAAAAATCGTGATGATCGATGCGATCAACAATGCACTCAAAGAAGAGATGCAACAAGATCCTTCCATCATTGTGTTTGGACAAGATGTGGCAGGGGAAAAAGGCGGCGTTTTCGGAGCCACACGCGAGTTGACACATCTTTTTGGAAAAGAACGCTGTTTCAATACACCACTTGCCGAGAGCACTATTATCGGTGTTGCTATTGGCATGTCAATGACAGGCTACCACAAACCCGTTGTCGAAGTGCAATTTGCTGATTATCTTTGGACCGGTATCAATCAACTTTTCAATGAGCTCAGCTCCATGTATTATCGTTCCAATGGCATGTTTAGCTGTCCTGTGACTATTCGCACACCTTGCGGAGGCTACATCCAGGGCGGGCCTTACCATTCGCAAAACATTGAGGGTTTTTTAGCCCACTGCCCAGGTCTCAAAATTGCTGTGCCCACAACTGCCAAAGATGCTAAAGCTTTGCTTAAAGCTGCTATCCAGGATCCTAATCCCACAATTATTCTCGAGCACAAAGGACTCTATCGCCAACGCCATGTGTCTGCGACACGAGAGCCCAAAAAAGATGAGCTTTTACCCTTCGGCATTGCTCAAAAATTGCATCATGGCGAAAAACTTACCGTCGTCTCTTACCAAATGATGAGTGTGATGGCTCTCGACATTATCCAAAAACATTCTCTCGATGTGGATCTAATTGATCTAAGAACCTGCGTGCCTTACGATATCGAAATGATCAAAGAATCGGTAAAAAAAACAGGCAAATTACTACTCTTACAAGAAGCTGCCAAAGAGCATGGGTTTATGGCAGAGATCGCAGCGCGTCTTTCAGAAGAGCTCTTTGAATATCTCGATGCTCCAATCAAGCGCATGGGTGCCAAAGAATGCCCCGTTCCTTACTCAAAAATCTTAGAAAATGCTGCTTTGCCACAGCCACAAGAAATCGAAGAAGCTATCTTAAAATTGCTTCGTTACTAGTTGGGATTGTTGGTGTATTGTTCATAAAAATTTGGAAAAATCAACAATGTGTGCGAAATAGCCACTTTCTAACACAGTGTCTTTAACTCCATTCACATGGATGAGGACAGGTCGAATGGAATGGTACTTGGGGATTTGGAGACGAGAAACTTTTTCCTTGATTTGACTCACCACATCTAAACCTACTTCACCTTTTTTAAATTTAATCTCACAAATGTAAAGGGAACCATAGCGATTTTGTATCATGTAGTCAATTTGGCAACCTTTTGCTGAAGATGTTTGTTTTTGAAAATAGGGATTTTCAAAAACAATTTCAGAAGAATGGATATTTAACAGTTCCCATAATTTTACCCTATTTGTAAGAACTAAATTTTCAAACTGTAGAGCAATGGTAGATTCCCAAAATGAAGGAAAAGTAAATGATTGAGACTCAATTTTGGCTTTGTTTGGTTCTATAACCTTAAGAAAGAAACGCGTATAATTGTCTTTGATCCGATATCTACTGAACTTTGACTTTTTCCCTGTTTTGATGTGCCAACTAAAATCCCTTTCAATAAATCCTGCCGTTACCAAGTCGTCTAGGTATTCGGAAAGGGTTCCTGTTTTGGTAATTTTTAATAATTTTGAAATTTCAAGTTGAGATTTTGGTCCGTTTACCAATAAGTGAACAATTTTTCTATATGTCATCGCCTTTTTAGAAAAAAGATCTGAGAAAATGTGGTCAAATTCTCTATACAACAATCCCCCTTTACTAAAACAAAGTCGGGAGATATTTTTTTCTGCTGACCAGGAAGGAACAATTTCTTCCAAATATCGAGGAATTCCTCCAGTTACCGATAAAACTTTTAGCTTGTCATAACAAGAAACGTGATCTTTTTGATCTCCCCAGAAAAGATTGCAATCCGAGAGGGGAAGAGGTTCTAAATTTAGGTCAAGGGAGATTCTTCCTACAAAACCTGTACTACTCAGAATATTTTTTTCGATCCAACTAGATACTGATCCAGAAAGAACCAGTGTTAAGTTTTCATTTTTTTTAAAAAAACTGTCCCAAGCCGTTTTTAATTTTCCTAAAAATGTTGGGTCTTTACCTCCCATCCAACTAATTTCGTCTAAAATCAAAAGCACCTTTTTATTCTCAACAAAAGTGGATAGTGTGCGAAATAACATTCCCCAGTCTGAGCTGTCGACTTTTGCAATATTCAACAGAGCCGACATCTGGTTCGTAAAATCATCCCTTTGCATTTGAGCGGTGATTTTTTTGTGGGGAGCAAGTCCTATAAAAGAGAGGACTTGTGGAAAATTTTTACCAAACTGTTCTGCAAGACGGCTTTTCCCAATCCTTCTTCGTCCTCTTATGACAACAAGTCGTGCAATTTGCTTTTCTAGTAATTCATTTAAAATTTTAAGTTCTTTTTCTCTGCCAATAAATTGCATAAATCTCTCAGCTGATTGCACCAAAACCTCATTTTAAGCATTTGGTGCAATAAATTTCAATGTTTTTTGGTTGCACCAAACAGGAATTTTTATTATTTGGTGCAAAAAAATAAAAAATGATGTTCAAAAAAACCTCTAAAAATGGCTAAATTCCAAGGTAAAAAATAACTTTATTTTGTATTCTGTTTATAATCAAGGGCTTGGGTTTTTCTAGATTGATTTAGCTTTGGCAGCGTCAGTAACTATCGAACTCACCTTATCCTGAGTCGCAATAGTGTACTCCATTCCCAAACCTTCCATCGCTTTTTCGACATATTCCACAGAGTTGCACTCTTGAGAAAGGTGCGCTAAAATCACATGCTTGATGCGATCCATCTTCTTCAAAAAGTGGGCACATTCTTGATTGGCCAAATGGCCAAAGGGGCTCAAGACGCGCTCTTTGTAAATATGCGTGCGCTTTTGGCAACTGTGCACAAGCTCAGGCTCATGATTGGCTTCAAAAACTAGATAGTCGCAAGTGTGCAAATGGTGCTCAACAGTGGAAGTGACGACCCCAATATCGGTACATACCCCAACTTTATGCTCCTTGCTAAAGGTAAATCCTACAGGATCTAGAGCATCATGCTGAATGGAAAAAGGCACAATTTCAATGCCTTCATATTCAAATCCTTCATCTGTTGTAAATACCTTAAAATCAAAAACATACTCAAAGTCTTTATATAAGGCATTGGCTGTCTGGTAGTTAGTAAACACGGGTACAGAGTGATTTTTACAAAGCAGTTTTAAGCCTCGTGTATGGTCCTGATGTTCATGAGTAACAAAGACAGCATCAATACTATCCACATCCTCACCGATTTCTCCAAGGCGCAGCTTTAGTGCTTTATAGGAAATACCGCAATCGATTAAAATTTTTTTTTGACAAAGGTGCAAAAAATGCGCATTTCCTTTGGAACCAGAAGCAAGAGAACAGAGCCGAATCATACCAAGACTATGTCTCAAAAACACATAATTTGTCACATAATATTTTTATTGAGGAATTAAAAAAATGTTTATGTTGTATTTAAAAACTAATTTACTATATAATTGCTCAATAAAACATAGGAGAAATAAATTATGTCATCAAGTTGGTTTACTCCCCAGGGTTGGGTAGATACAAATAGGTTGCTTGGTCAATTTTTTGCCGGGTTAGATGCTCATGTGTATCCCCATCTCCCAAAATTTCTTGAGATAATAAAAGAGGTAAAAGGTCCTCTTTTAGACCTTTCTAGTAATTTACAACCCATGATATATCGCACGGTTGTTTTTGAATCAAAGTTAACAAGAAAAGAAATTACAGGAGCCTTAGAGGCACTGGCAAAGGTAGGGACTCATTTTAGTTTAGTTCAACTTGGGAAAACGCCAATAAATCACCAAGTTCCTATTCGAGAAGTGAT
>JAAKFQ010000030.1 GCA_011064725.1 Chlamydiota bacterium
TTGCATACGAGTGCATCAATAATTTTGCCAAAGGCGTGCAAACCCAACATTGAAACCAGCAATTAAATCCCCAAAAAATGAGAAAGACTAAAATTGAGGAACTCATCCCAAACAAAATATTAAAAATCCCCGTCAATATAAGCCCAAAAGACATGAAATACTTAGGATTGGAGCGATCGGACATCACTCCTGAGAAAAATTTACTCACACCATAGGACAAATATAAGGTGCTTCCTACAATTCCCAATTGTGCTTCAGTAAATCCAAGTTCAGTACTTAACAAAGCCATCACAACAGGATAGCTCTTGCGCGTAAAATAATAGAGCGCATAGCCAATGTACATGCTGTAGAAAATACGCAGGCGCCAGTAGCGATACTTGCGAGCAACTAGAGCTTCATCTTTGATAAGCGGACGCGGCGGCGCAGATTTAAAAAAACCCAAAAAACTCATCTCTTTCCTTTGCGTATTAGTTCAAACGTATAACGCGACCAAAGCTTATTTTGCAAACGCTTGCACATTACTTTTTTTTGAGTTAAACAAAAATCAAGGTTATAACACACACGATATTTTTAAAAAACCTGAGTTTGGGTTTATTTTACACACTCTCAGGAAGATTACTCTTTCTTCTCGTACTTTTTACCTTAGAAATGGTCCTTGACCATTCCCTACGGTAAAAATCCCAAGAATTTAAGATTAATCTCCTACTGATACTGAATAAAATAAACCCAAACTCAGGTTAAAAACCTCTCGAGGAAATAATATATGTCATTGGATATGAACACTGGAGATGCTTGGCGCTATTATAAGCAGATGCTTAACCAAGCAGAAATCAGCCAAGAAGCGCAAGAGGAACTTGCCAAAAGAGACCCTCTTTTTGCTCTCAGAGAAAAACGCCCCGCGTTTGCCTTTTCAATGGCGATGCTTTTTATTTTGGAAGACTCTTTATCTGAGCGGTTTACCAAGGTGATGGCCGCGCACGATATTTCTGCGCTTTTGCTCACACTGCATGCGATTTTCATCGATTTTCAAGCCACACTAAGCAAACTATGCCAAGAAGATCTATCGATGTACATGCCTTATTTACAAGAGCTTTCACGCGATTGGAAAAATTTAGAAACGCTCATTCGGCAAATCTTGCATTTCAAAGAGACACAGAATCTTCAAATTGCAGATATTGTGAAAAAATCGGAAGATTTCATGAATGAGGTATGTGATTTTAAAGGAGAAGAACAATATTCTTTAGCCTACTACCTAGGCAAACAAGCGGGCCAAGATTGGGTTCCGTTTCCTTTTATGCGTATTGTCCAGCATTTGCACGAAGAATTTAAAACCATCGGCGCGCATTCAATCTTACAAAAATGGTTCGATGAGATGGACACGCTCATTGCCAAAACCCAAAGCAGCGAGCTTTAATGGCTTCCTTGTGGAGTAATCGTTTTCCAAACAAAGAAACCGCAAGCAGCCGTAATCGCAGTCAATAGACCTGTATTGAGCTTTTCCCAATGAAAGCCACCGCCCACAGAGGCTACCTTTCTTGATTTTGGAAACTCTTTGACTGGGTTGTAATCGGTATTAAACACTTTAAGATTTTGTTTTAATACTGTTTTTGCAAAATAATCAGGAATGATTTTAATCTTGTTGTAAGAAAGATCAAGCTGTCTTATTTGAATATCCTTCATGTATTTAAAGGCATCTTCATCAAGAGCATTATGACTTAGATCCAGCTCATCAAGAGAACGAAAATTGTTAAAAAATACAGGAAGCCCTTCTAAATTATTATCTGCTAAATAGAGCTGTCTTAAAGAGTCAATTTGGGCAACCTGATCTAACAAGACATGAAGAGAATTTGCACTCAAATCAAGTTTTGTTAAGAGATTGTTTTTGTCTAATCCTTTTAAATCTTCTGTTTTGAGATTGCAGTTGCGCGCTACAAGCACTTTGACATGTTTCATATCAAAAACTTTTTTGACTTCTTCTGCATCAAAGTGATTATTTGAGACGTTTAAATATTCAAGATTTTCTAATTGAAGCACCCACTCAGGAATAGTGGTTAACTTGGATGAAGATAAATCTAAACGCTTAACACGAGTGCGCGCTTGGTCTAAAACACCCTCAATACCCTCTAAATCTTCAAGCCTATAAACCTCTTTTTTTTCAAGAGATCTTGGCTCTGCTTCACTCAAAAAAGTTGTTGCATTTGTGGAATCAACTGTCATCTTATTTCTCCTAAATTTTTCTGAAATTGTAGCAAATTCTCCCTTTTTTTTCAACCCTTTACACATTTTTCTTTTAGAGTTATACTCCTTCCCATGACAACTCAAGCTCCCAAGGGCACTTACGATATTTTACCTAATAATCCAAAAGAAGAATGGAAGAGTTCTTTCGTGTGGCAACAGCTTGAGCAAACTGCCAAACAGATCGCTTTTTCCTATGGATTTGAGGAAATCCGCACCCCAATATTTGAATCTTTGGACCTTTTTTCAAGAAGTGTGGGGGAAAGCAGCGACATTGTTTCAAAAGAAATGTATACGTTTGAAGACCGTGCCAAAAGAAAACTGGCACTTCGGCCAGAAGGGACTGCCTGCGCTGCAAGAGCCTTTATCACAAATCATCTAGATCAAGCATTGCCTATTTCAAAACTTTTTTATATTGGTCCCATGTTTCGCTACGAAAGACCACAAGCTGGACGCTTTCGCCAGCATCACCAATTTGGCGTCGAAGTGTTTGGAAGTTCTTCTTATTTGAGCGATGCAGAAGTGATCTCGATGCTCTATCATTTTTTAACGGCTTTGGGACTCAAAGACCTCACTGTTTTGGTGCACTCTTTGGGTGATTTGGAGTGTCGCAAAAAATACAAAGAAGCGCTCGTAAAATATCTCACCCCTCTAAAAAACGAATTGAGTGAAGATTCAAAAAAACGGCTAGAACACAACCCTTTGCGTATTTTAGATTCCAAAGATGAAACGGATCAACGCTTACTTAAAAATGCTCCCAAATTGATGGACTTTTTATCTAACGCTTCAAAAGAGCATTTTGCAAAAGTCTGCCAATTGCTAGAACAGTTACAAATCCCTTACACAATTGATAACAAACTCGTGCGCGGATTGGATTACTACACAGAAACCGTTTTTGAGATCGTTACAAAAGATTTAGGCGCTCAAAACACCTTAGGTGCTGGTGGGCGTTATGACGGGCTTTTAAAACAGCTTAAGGGACCTGACATTCCTGCATGTGGGTTTGCATGCGGCTTGGAGCGTATTTTACAAACCATGCACAACCAAAGCATCAGTTTGGGCAAAAAACAAACCCCACTTCTATTGCTCTTTCCAATGAATGAAGACGCATTTGCAACAGCGCTTTATATCGCCAATCTTTTGCGCACACATAACATCGCTGTCGACATCGATCCGCGTCAAAAAAAGATGGGACAAAGTATCCAGTTTGCTGAAAAAAGGAAGATTCCCTATTTTTCTGCGATTGGAGATAACGAAATGAATACAAAAATGCTCACAATTAAAAATTTAAGCAATCGAGAAGAGACACAAGTGGAATTTAAAAACCTTGTAACCACATTAGAGAATTTATGAAAACACATTTTAGAACACACACATGTGGCGAATTAAGATCAGATAACATCGGACAAGAGGTCAAATTAAGCGGCTTTGTACACAGAAAACGTGATCTTGGAAATCTTTTTTTCATCGATTTGCGCGACCAATATGGATTGACTCAACTCATTGTAGAAAAATCTAAGCTTACAGAAAAAATTTCGCATGAGTCTGTCATTTCAATCGAAGGCAAAGTCAAAGAGCGCATAAGCAAAAATAAAGAGCTTGCTACAGGTAATATCGAAGTCGAAGTGAAAAAACTCGAGATTCTTTCGCATGCCAAAACGCTGCCTTTTGAAATCACAAGCTTTTCAGAAGAAGCTAACGAAGAATTGCGCTTAAAGTACCGCTATTTGGAACTAAGGCGCGGTAAAATACTTCAGCACTTGCAATTTAGACATCGTGTGATTTTAGAAATTCGCAACCTACTCAGCAAACAGGGATTTATTGAAGTGCAAACGCCTATTTTGGGAAAATCCACACCTGAAGGTGCGCGTGACTATCTTGTGCCTTCTAGATTGTATCCTGGACATTTTTTTGCACTTCCTCAATCACCTCAACAGTTCAAACAGCTCTTGATGATGGGGAATATGGATCGCTATTTTCAAATCCCGCCTTGTTTTCGTGATGAAGATTTAAGAGCCGATCGCCAACCCGAATTTTATCAAATTGATATAGAGATGAGCTTTGGTGTTCCAGAAGATCTTTTTGCCATTCTTGAAACATTTATGAAACAGCTTTTCAAAAACATTTTGAACACAGATATCAAAATTCCATTCAAACGCCTTTCTTTTCATGAATGCATGGAAAAATATGGTTGCGATAAACCCGATTTGCGTTTTGGAATGGAGCTCAAACGTTTTGAATCTTTTGCACAAAAATGCGATTTTTCTATTTTCAAACAGGCCTTGGAAAAAAGTGCTGTCATCAAAGGACTTTGTGCGCCAGGTGCTGCGCATTTATCTAGAAAAAACATTGAAGCCCTGGAACAACTCATCAAAAATTTAGGACTTAAAGGATTGTCTTTTTTCAAAGTGGAAGACGACAAATTGCATTCATCGATTGCAAAATTTTTCACTCCAGATCAGCACAAAGCCATTATTCAGCACTTTAGTGCTAAAAATGGTGATTTGATTCTTCTTCTTGCTGATAAAGAGAAACTCGTCAATATGGGACTGGACCAGTTGCGTCGCCATCTTGCAAAAGAGCTTGATCTCATCTCCAATACTTTTGCGTTTTTATGGGTCACAGATTTTCCTTTATTTGAATGGGACGAAGAAGAACAACGCTACTTTAGCATGCACCATCCCTTCACAGCGCCCAATTCCGAAGATTTGGATGACTTGCCCAACGCACGTTCAACGGGTTATGATCTAGTGCTTAATGGATATGAAATTGCAGGAGGATCCAAACGGATTCATTCTTTAGATTTGCAATACAAAATTTTTGAACTCCTTGGACTCAAAGAAGAGGAAATCAAGTACAAATTTGGCCACTTCATTGAAGCGCTTTCTTATGGATGTCCTCCACATCTTGGCATTGCTTTTGGATTAGATCGTTTGCTCATGACAATGCTAAACACAGACAATATTCGCGATGTGATCGCCTTTCCAAAGACAACAAAAGCCCAAGACTTGATGCTCCAATCACCCTCTCAGGTATCGGATGCACAGCTCAAAGAGTTACATATAAAAGTGGATGCTTAAAATCATTTTAAGCATCCCTTATATTTGTTTAACCTTTTTTCCACTCGTTGTAATAGATTTTGAGCATATCATTGAGATTTTTACCAACAGCTTTGTAATCATTATCATGCAAGTTTGCCAATGACACACGCAATGACCAATCCGGTCCATGGAATCCTTCTCCAGGAAGACAGATGGTCATTTTTTCTTGCGCTAGGCGATACAAGAACTCTAAAAGGTGCACATTTTTTTCAAGGTATTTAGCAAATGGTTTGCCATATTTTTGCTCTGCAATATCTATAAAATCTAGAAGCACGTAGTAGTAGGTATTGCCCTTTTCTTTAGGCATTTTCATCTCTAGATTGTGAAACAGATATTTCATTCTTTTGACCAAAATTTGATGCACATCATCTTTGTATTTTTGCTTTTTATCCATCAGGTTAAACAATGAAAAGAGAGTCATGATAGCTTGCTGTGGACAAGAGAGTCCTCCTGTATGAGCTAGAGCTTCATGCCGACTATCTGTTTCTAAACGATCAATAAAGCTCATGTTGTTTGGATCGGGATGTATCATGCGGTACCGATCATACAAAATTTTCTTCTGTTTTTGAGGAAGCTTTTTGAGCAGTTTATCAATCACATGATTTTGGCTCATCATAATGAACCCTAAACGCCAGCCTGTCACACCAAAATATTTAGAATAGGAATAGACGCAAATGGTATTGTCTGGCACTTCGTCTAAAAGGCAATAAAACTTATTCACAAAGGTCGCATACACTGTATCTGTCAAAACGATTAGATCTTTGCGTTTGTTACGCACAATTTGTCCAATTTTTTTGATCACATGTGGATGCAAAGCGACAGATGTCGGATTTGCTGGATTGACCAAAAAGAGTGCTTTGACTTTTGGATTTTCTAGCTTTTTGAGTTCTTTATCTGGAATTTGCCATTCCAAGTCTTCATCACTTTCGATAAACACTTCTTTGAGTTTAAATTCATCTAAAAGTGGGATTTCCAAATAGGGAGAAAAAATCGGTGTGATGATGGCAATTTCATCTCCTTTACGCAAAAGTCCGTTAAGTTTTAAAGAATTGAAAATATAGATCATCGCAGCAGTTGCGCCTTCCGTACAAAACAGATCACATTTTGTTTTTTTCATTTTTGGACTTAGATAAAGAATCTGATCGATATAAGCTCTTAAGATTTTTTCCATAAATGGAAATACACGAGGAGGCATGGGATAAAAATCCCCAAGAGCTGCATCTGTCATCTCAAAAATAAATGCGTCTGCATCATATTTAAATGTTTTAATGGCATAACGCATGGCCTTTTCTAAAAAGAGTCTACTTTCTGATTTTTTCTGCTTGTTCAAAAATTGGAAAAATTTTCTCGCAAGCCCTTTCTTGTCGGGTCTGAGACCTAGATTTTTTTGCTTAAGATATCTATTAGAACAGTCTGTGACAAACATACAAAGCAAACTAAATGCATCACGCACCGTTGTATTTAAAAAGTCGGGATTTCCACGTCCTGCGTTGAGCATGGTTGCTTTGCGTTTTTTTGCCGTTTTTTTGGCCTCTTGAATCAAAATATCTTTGACCTCAAAAGGGCTCATATGCTTCATGATGTTAAGAACGGATGCGTATTCCTTCTTTTTGCTTTTGGCTTTCTTTTTAACTGCAATACCTTTGCCTTTTGAAGACGGTTCCGATTCAAAAACATTCAAATCCGCCCTAGTGATTTTTTTTCGTTTTTTCTTCTGCACTTTAACTCTACTATTCCTCATGGGATTCCTCCTCTTGTTTTTGTTCTTGTGTTTTTGGGACCCACGAAGGTCGTTTCAAAGCTTGCACAATCCAAGGAATGGCAAAGAAAATGATGATACCAACAATAAGAAGTGTGATATATGCAGTATGATTTTCTGTAGGAAGCTGCTGCGGTGGGAAAACGGCAATAAAAAACGAAAAGACCATTGTCGCCATCCCTAAGCAAGAAACAATCCACATCCCTACATTTTTAAAGGGAACACGATAATGTCTCGGTGTATCGGGTTGTTTGTAACGCAAATACAATCCAGAAAGTAACAAAAGAAAATACATGGTCACATAAATCATCATGGAAAGTGCAACAGAAAACCAGAATGCTACATTGATTGTGGCTGTTAACATGAGGAATGAAGACGTGAAAGAAATCCAAATCGCTTGGCAAATCAACAAATTTCTTGGAACGCCACGACTATTTACTCGCTGGAAAAAGGGTGGCAAGTCTCCACTTTCCGCTGTGGTTAAAAGCCCTTTAACAGGTCCCATCAACCATGTAGAAGCTCCTCCCATTTGTCCAACCGCAACAAGCACGCCTAATACAGGCACCAACCAGGCAGCATGAAATCGATCAAAAAAGACTGTAAAAGCTTGGAGAATTCCTGAAACTAGGCTTATTTCTTGTTGAGGAACCACGACGGCTACAGACATAGATCCTATGATATTGATACCTAATCCAATCAAAACAACGATAAAGATTGCAATAGGATAATTTCTTGTTGGATTGTCCACTTTGTTTGCGTGAGCAGAAGATGCCTCAATACCTGCAAATGCACGCATAAATCCAATTAAAAGAACGAGCGTTGCAATATCTTTAAACTCAGGAAATAGGCTTTGCTGAAATATCTGTTTACTAAGTCCTAGATTGCCTTCTATCAGCACGAAAACAAACCCTAATCCAATGATTAATAATCCAGGAAGTAACACACCGCTTAAAAATCCAATCGTACTGACTTTAGAAGATATCTTTAACCCTTTCATATTCAAAAAGGTAAATGTCCAAAGAACGATAAGCGAAATAACAGTTAGAACTATTCGGTTATTAGCGTAATGGGGTGAGGCAACAAAAGCAAGTGATCCTGCAATAAAATAGAGCATTGCAATCATGCTAATTGTCATATAAAGCCATTGAAGCCACGAGGCAAAAAATCCCCATTTTGGACCAAAAGCTTGTTTCACCCAAGCGTAAATTCCACCTTGCTCAGGCCACCCTGTCGCAAGTTCTGCAGAAACCAATGCGACTGGAATAAAATAACAGACGGCCGCTACGATTCCAAAAAAGATCATTTGCAACCCTGTTTCTGCAATTGTTGGCAAGTTTCTGACACTCGTGCAAAAAGCGGAGGTAACCATGATCAGAGCAAATAAACTCAGTTTATTGGGAATAGCTTTATTCTTCATATGACCCCTTATCTTTAAATATTTGGTATAGGTTGGTTTATATCTACTAAGTAAAATCCCGTCAAATTATTTTTTCACGTTAACCTGAATTTATTTTATCTTTTCTTTTTTAGAAGCCTCTTTACAGTTAATAACTGACATTACGCAATAAATTCCATTTATATGAGGGCTACAAAGCACAATCTACGGCGTCTAACTCTTCATCCAACTCTCATAGAGTTGGATTTCATCGTTATCCTTGTATCTTGTCCCTTTCGCTTCTCCTCTAAATAGAATTTATTGCGTAACATCAGTTAATGATTCTTACCTAGAGACTCAGAGAGTTATTCAAGAAAGTCAAAAAACTTGCACTTTTTTACAAAAATCCTTTTAATGGGGTTTGATGTAAGATAAGAAAAGGCTTTTTAGGAGAATAAAAGCTTAAAATTCAGATTAATAAAACAGGAGAATAAAGATGATAAAAAGACTACTTTTCTTAATAAGTTTTGTTGCTTTAGGGATTTGTGAAGAAGTTGCTATCGAAGATGCCCAACCAGCAGCTGAAAAAAAAGAAGAATTGGATATGGCCACTCTATCCAAAGCTTTTGGACACCATATTGGTAAAAATTTAGCAAGCCCTGAATTCGCGAATCTCAATTTAGATGCTGTGCTTCAAGGAATTAAAGAAGAAGCTGAAGGCACAGATTCCCCTTTAAGTGAAATGGATTACACCAAAGCGATGACAAAAATCGAAGAACAGCATTTTATCCAAACGTCAAAGAAAAACCTTGAAAAAGTCGTCTCTTTCCTCGCGGAGAATGCTAAAGATAAAAAAGTGACAGAAATTGAAGCTGGAAAATTGCAATACAAAATCGAGACCCAAGGAAAAGGAGAGATGGTCCAAGAACATTCCACGCCATTGATCCATTATGTAGGCAAGTACCTAAACGGCAGAGAGTTTTCAAGCTCTAGGGATGGTGATCCTATTGCCCTTGCTATTGACGAAGCTATCACAGGCCTTGCCAGGGGAATTTTAGGTATGAAAGAAGGAGAAACACGCACACTTTTCATTCACCCTGATTTGGGATATGGATCTTCCGGAGATTTGAACTCTAGCACAGAACTCAATATCAATTCCTTACTGATTTTTGAAGTGGAAGTAATCAGAGCAGATACACCCCCTGAGATAGGCTCTTCAAATACGACATTTTCAGAAGAAGAGCATCACAAAATTTCAATGCAGTAAGAGACCTCTGCGTAACTCAAGGATTTAGAGAAATTTGCATGTTTTTTCTCAAATCGAGTCTTAACCTAAGTTGGCATACTCCACTTAGAGTAGACAACTTAGGTTAAGATTCAAGTTGAGGACAAGAGGCTAATTTATCAAATTCTTGAATTATGCAGAGGTCTCAATAATGGAAGTTGTTTTATTTGAACCTGAAATACCCGCAAATGCAGGAAATGTAGCAAGAACATGTGTTGCAACAGGCTCAAAGCTCACGTTAATCGAACCTTTGGGCTTTTTTCTATCCAACAGAATGCTTAAGCGATCTGGTCTTGATTATTGGGACAAGCTCGATTATCAGACTAAGCCTGATTTAGAAAGCTACCTTACAGCACAAAAGCGCCCTGTGTATTTTTTCTCTTCCAAAGCGACCAAAAGCTATACCGAAATCCCTTTTTCTGATGATGATATCTATGTATTTGGAAGCGAAACGAAAGGCTTGCCTCCATATCTTTTTGATAACTACAGCGAGCGTTTTTATACACTCTTTCAAAAAAAAGCTGTGCGCTGTTTAAATCTTTCTAACACTGTGGCCATTGTCCTTTATGAATCCTGGAAACATCGCGATTTTTGTTAATTTACTGATGTTACGCAGTAAATTCAATTTAGGCGAAGAGCGAAAGGAATGAGATACGAGGCCGACAATGAAGTTCAACTCCATGAGAGTTGAACGAAGTAGTCAACGACGTAGATTATTCCTTGCAGCCTTCTCATAAGTTGAAGGTAGTGCGTAAGGTCAGTTAGGATCACTTATATTGATCTAGCAATGAAATAATCTCATTTTTTTGGCGCATGCCAACAAAACGATGAACCTCTTTACCATCTTTCAAAAAAACCACTATAGGAAAATGTGTGATCTCAAATTTTTTTGCGATTTCTTGTTCTTTTTCAACATCCACTTTGATAAATAGTACACCATTTTGCTCATCAGATATTTCACGAAAAATAGGTGCAAGCCTCTTGCAAGGACCACACCATGTTGCATAAAAATCAATGACAACAAAACCTTCACTTATGACTTTTTCAAACCCTTGGTGATGTACATCCTCAATCGTTGCATCTGACGACTTAACAACCTGCCACGATGACAAAATCACAACACACAAAACAAAAGCAAATCGAAACATTTTTAACATATTAACCTGAGCTTTGGGTTATTACTTATGTTGGTCTAGCATTGAACTAACTTCATTTTTTTGACGCACGCCAATAAAACGACTAACCTCTTTGCCATCTTTCAAAAAAACCACCGTGGGAACGCTTGTCACTTCAAATTTTTTTGCAGTGTCTTGTGCTTCATCCACATCGACTTCAACAAAAACAGCATCTTCACGTTCATCAGAAAGTTCACGCAAAAGGGGTGTGAGCATTTTACAAGGACCGCACCATGTTGCATAAAAATCGACTACAACAAGTCCCTCACTTGTTGCTTTTTCAAAATCTTGTTCACTTACATTCTTAATTGCCATATTTCACTCCTTGATAATACCCTTATGATGGAAAGATTTTAAATTTTTGAAAAGAAAAAAATATAAGGGGCCGTTACAACGGCCATTTAGGGCTGCTTGTACAAGCCCCTTTAGGGCTGGTTAGACAGCCCCTTAACGTATTGTTGCAAGCTCTTCTTCTTTTGCCTCTTCTTCTTCCTTGAGTACTTCTTTTAGCTCAGCAGCCTCTTTCAAGTCTTTAGCTTTTTCCATAGATTCTCCCAAAGCTGTTTGTGTTTCAAAACGTTTGCCCAACGCTTTAACACTCAACATCCATGCACCAATAGCAATCAATAGAAGGACACCGACATAAGGAGCCACACCGGCAAGTGGGACGAGCAATAAGAGTACGTGATAAATCAACGCGCCTCCTGATTTTCCAAGCCTTGATCCGACACCATCAATGGCTGCTTTTCCTTTCATCTTTTCTTCTGGAGTTAAAGGAATAAATGTCATCTCTTTTGTGGCATCATAAAGCGTGTATTTAGAGGCCCGACTCATACAGTTTTGGGAAGTTCCAAAGAATAGTGCAAGTGTAAAGGGTGTCATGCCTAAAAAGGGCGCCACAAACATCCCCAATGAATTTCTAAAAACCAAAAAGGAGAAAAAGCCAATCGTTGTGATAAGTAAAACTGCAGGTGTAATCATCGCCGATTTTGTCCATCCGGCCTTTCTAATCACATTGCTTGTAATGAAAAGCGCAATCAAGGTCGCAACGATATTTGTAATAATCGAAACCTTACCCATGTAGGAATTATACAGCACAGGATCTTGGTAGACTTGATTCACCTGGTTTTTCCACACAACTTCTGTTAAATGAATAACCAAGTTATAAGCTAATACAATAATCGCAATGAACATCAAATACTTGGATCTTTTGAGTGTTGCAAAGTTTTCACGCATTGACATTTTTACTTTGGGCTTTTTAAATTTAGAGACCACATCTGCGGCAGGTTCTTTTGCGATGACTTGCGTGTTCAACCAGCGGAAAATGGCCATGATCGCAAACCCTACAATAACAACCGCAATATTCACCATCACGATAGACTGCGTCCAAGATTCCATATTTGTAAACAATAATTTTTTTGAAGCAATGGCAGAAATCATAATCGAAGCTTGCCCTGCAAAAATCCCTGAAAAATTAGCCCCTACGCCAAAGAGCCCATAAAAACGTTTGGCTTCTTTCACGGTGATCACATCATTGGCAAACCCCCAAAACAAAAGCTGTAGCATGATCGAGCCCCAAAGCTCACACATCACATAAAACAGGGTGTAGGTCCAGTTACGAAACATCGCCACAAATCCCATCAATCCTTTAGGCAAAAAAGCGGCTACACTATCGGCAAATTCTGTTGGGTGCAACACGTCTCTTAGAGGATAGAGCACCGTCGTAAAGAGTACAAAAAAACCGATAAAAATCGACACCATCCAGTAGAAAATGGTCTCTTTTTTGTACCGATTTCCAAGACGCGTAAAAATCACCGTCATAATCAAAGCCATTGGCAAAAGTGCCCAAATTTTAATAAAAGGAAGCACTCCAGCATCTGAATTTTTTGCTGTGACGACTAAAGCATCTTTAGCACTACGTAAAATGTTGTAATTAAAGCAAATAAGAAAAAATATTAAAATCATGGGGAGGACTTTCTTAAGTTCAGTCATATGCACGGGCCAGAAAAACGACCTGAGACGACTAAACTCCTGGGGATTAGCTGTTTGCGACATACATACCTATAGGTTGAAAGTTATAGACAAAAAGATACTGTGATTTGAAAGAATAAGAAAATTTGAAAGAGGCTTTTTTTACATTCACCTTTTTTTAAAATCCTTTAAGCTTTTGAACAAACCCTAAGAGTGGCTTAGATTCAAAGGCCCACTTAATTCAGATTTAACCATATTCTAATCCAAATAACGAAAAAAGGCAACGGTTTTTCACATTTCTTTTGAACCTCTTCTATTTAAAAAAATTTGTTAATATCTGTTAACACCTCAATGCCAACGAGCGTGCCTTTTTCAATAAATTCCAAACTGGCGCCTCCTCCAGTGGATAGATGATCAAATCCATTAGCGCAACCAGCAAGGTTGATGGCTGCAACGACATCTCCTCCACCAGCAATGGAAATGGCCTTACTTTTTGCAATGGTTTTTGCAATTTGGAATGTGGGCTTGGAAAATTCTTGTTCCTCAAATACACCCAAAGGCCCATTCCAAAAAATAGTTTTGGCTTTCCCAAGTTTTTCAGACCACATTTCGACCGTCTTTGATCCAATGCTCATACCTTCAAACCCTTCTTCAATCTCTTCTTCTTCCTTGACCATTTGCGTGCCCGTTTTACGCACAAGGAAATCTATTGGCAAATACACCTCAATATTACGTGTTTTTGCCAGATCTAAAATTTCTTTTGCAGCTTTTACAAATTTCTCTTCTACAAACGAATCTCCGACTGTTTTTCCAAGTGCTTTCAAAAAGGTATAAGCCATAGCCCCTCCAATCATCAGCGCATCTATTTTTTCCAATAGCGCTTTGATGACCCCCACTTTTGTCGAAACTTTAGCCCCTCCCAAAATTGCCACAAACGACCTTTTTGGATGTAAAAGTTTATTTGATAAAAATTCAATTTCTTTTTGTAATAAAAAACCTGCTGCTGCTTGTTTGAATAATTTTGGCACTTCATAAACAGATGCATGCTTTCTGTGAGAAACTCCAAAAGCATCATTGACGTAAAGTTCCGCAAAACTTGCCAATTCGATAGCAAAATGGGGATCTTTTTCCGGGAATTCTTCTGCCTCATAAAAGCGCAAATTTTCCAAAAGAAGCACATCTTTTGGTTCCATTTCACCCACAATCTCTTGCACCTTTTCTCCGATGCAATCTCCTACAAATTTAACATCCTTTTCCAAAAGCTCAGTTAAACGCGTCGCACACACACCCAGCGACAAACTTAAGTCCTTTTTACCCTCCGGACGTCCCATATGACTGATTAAAATCACTTTTGCTTGGCTTTCAATTAAATATTTAATAGTGGGCAGGGTTTCTTTGATACGCATATCATCCAATATCCCTTCATCTGTCAAAGGAACATTGTAATCGACACGCACAAGCACTGTTTTGTGGAAAAGTTCGAGATCTTCAACACTCAGTTTTTGCATGATAAGAAATGTAGCTAACCTATATTTTTTTATCAACCCATATTTTTAACTGACATTACGCAGTAAATTCTGTTTTAATTTTGAAAAAACAATTATTCCATTGATTTTAAATGAAATAAAGACCTATTTTCTCAAGCGTTTTTAGCTTGTAAATAAAGCTTTTTATTTATATAATTTTATTTATGAATCTGCCCATTTTAACATCTGCACAAAAACCTGCATTCGATCCCCAACTCCGTGTCGGTTGGTTTCGTCGCTCTGTATTAACTCAAGATGGAAAGCGCAGAGATTATGATGACATAATTGGAGAACTTTTCATCGCTTACGAAAGAGAACTGAGCACATTTTGCTCACAGATGCAAGGAAGAAAATCTATTTCTAATTTTAAATGTGAACAATTGCCAAACTTCACCGCAAGCATAGAATACTTTGGAGCTGTTAAAAGCGAATTCAAAACGTGGGGAGTAGAGGTAAAACGCCCATATGCAAGACCTACGGTTGCCAAGGACCCACTAATATCTTTTCTTGTGGTTGCAACATGTTGTCTTGTTGCTCTAGTTGTACTTCCAAGACCTCCAGCACTTGATAATCTATTGACAGATCTTAGCATTGTAGCGATGACTATCGTGCTTTTTGTAAAGATTCTTCTTTCTAACCGCAGATCTGAAAATGTTTCTAAATTAGAAACCCTAGAAAAGATTTTTGATGCTGAAAATCATCAACTACAAGATATGTTCCAAGAAGGTTGGTCCCGCTTTATTAAATTTTTTAAAAAACACGTTACACCACCTTCTGAAGATATTCCTCAAGAACTTGAAAAGACATTAAAAGATTCTATTGCTTATTTTAATTTCTTTGTATATTTTGCGTATTCTTCATCTTGCCAAATAAACAGCTTGGAAGTAAAAAAAACCATTTTGTCTTTCCTTACAAATTTGCAATCTCAAAATTTTCCGTTATTTGTTCAGATCTATGAGGTCGTCTCAAAGCATCAAGTTGCCACACATGAAATGACTGATATAGAGGATGAAACAAGTGACGATGCTCTTTTTGATCTTGTGGATTTAAATACAATGTTGACCTCCTTAAAATTGGATCAACTGCGTCAAGAAGAAACTCTTCAAGCAAAAGCAGACTTTATACGGTTCCTCATTTTTTTTGAAAAACAATATAAGGACCGTGCAATGGAAAAACTAGGCCCCTTCCTTACAGGTTTGCAATCTCAAAATTTTCCGTTATTTGTTCAGATCTATGAAATGTTTACAACAGATGGTATAATAAGTGGCGATGCTCTTTTTGATCTTGTGGATTTAGAGGTTCTTTTTCAGCAAACATTATCAACCAGTGACCTAGAAGATCCTACAAAAAAACAAAGCTTGTTTCTTTTCTTCGTTCTACTTCTCCTTGAGAAACAGTATAAGCTAGAAGGAATTAAGCCGTTCCTCCAAAATTTCCAATATCGAGATCTTGTAACCTTTTTTCTCATCTACCGAAGCGCTGGCAAAGAGGTACAAAAGCATATACTTGCTCTTGTTAAACCTGAATACTTATTTACCACATTGTTTGGACTCAACCAACAATTTAATGACTATGATAGAACTAAGCGCACAATGTATGTGGAAGTTGTAGGAGAAAACGGATCCGTTAGAAAGAAAGAATCCGTTTTTCCATTACACTCAGCTGATGCTGCACAACTTGTAGAAAAGAATCAACTTAAATATGAAGCTTGCCGAGCACTTCTTTGCGATATGATTATGGCAAACTTTAGAAAAGAGCATATACAAATTTTCTTTACTCGATACAACAAGCAATCCGAAAAATTCATCAATGCTCTTGTTGCAGAGATCATTTCACAATATGAAGCACGAGATCGTGATGCTCTCGATATGTTTTTGGTAAAATACGAAGACCAACAACTCATTCGAATTCCGCCTTCATATTATAGGAATTTAGCTTAATCCAACTGAGAAAAGGGATTAGCCGCCTTTAAGAAATTTGCACCTTGTTTGCGCAATTTAAGCTCTTTTCGAAGCGAAAAAAGCAAATCTTGATCAAAATTTTGATGTGATGCCCACTTGAGATGATTATCTGGGATTTCGGAAAACTTGCGTCCTTTGTACTTGCCGAGCGGCATAGTACTGAGTTGAATAGGCTTTTGAAGCTCTCTAAAAATCTCATCTGTTGTTTTAAAGTTTTGTGTCAGTTTTTTAAACACTTCGATATTGACAAGCACATCTCCCATGGCCCTATGCGCGATTTCCTCTTCTACATTGAAATGCTTGCGTAAAAACTGCAACGAATTGATCGGACTTTGGCCATACATTCTAGCAAGGCGCAAGGTGTCGATAAGCTTGTTTTGGTGCAAATCGCACTTGACGGCAAAACGTTTTGCGCTATTTGTGAGCATATCGATATCAAACTGAATACCATGACCCATAATCGTGCAATTGCCTGCGATTTTAAATACTTTGGGTAAGATCTCTTCAATTTTGGGCTGATTTTCACACATCTCTTCTGTGATATTGTGAATCTGCATCGATTCTTGCGAAATTTTGATTTCAGGATTGATAAGAGATTCAAAAGATTCAAGAATTTCAGAAAAGGTAAAGCGGCAGATGGCAATCTCGATGATGCGATCATTTTCAAGATCCAATCCCGTTGTTTCGCAATCAATACAAACAAATGTCTCTTTATTCAAATATCCCAAATTCTTTCAACCTTGCTAAAAGCGCTTCTTTGCCAAATTTTTCTTTCACCGAGTATAAAATAGGTTCTGATTTTAAACCAAAAAATTCCTCGATGTTTTTTTTGGCTCGATCACGCTCATTTTTTTTCAATTTGTCTGCTTTGGTGAGTATGACGCAAAAAGGAATATCAAAATGCGTTAAATATTCGAACATTTCTTCGTCTTGAACTGTGGGCATGTGCCTAGCATCTAATAAAAATAGTAAAACGCGCTCTTGTCTTAATGCAAAAAATGCATCCACAAGCACTTTAAAGTCCTGTTTTTCTTTTTTGGGTCCCTTGGCAAAACCATATCCTGGAAGATCGACCAAAAAAAACCTGCTTTCTACTCCATAAAAGTTCAAGCTTCTGGTTTTTCCAGGAATTTGGCTTGTTTTGGCAAGATGGGTTTCAGATAGGTGGTTGATCAAAGACGATTTTCCCACATTGGATTTGCCACAAATCACAATTTGGGGCGCATGCATTTTTGGAAAGTCCTCTGTGTTAAAACAAGAACGAAAAAAAACAAGCTGTCTAAGTGGATTTTTCATACATAATCCTTCGAGTGTTTTGTGTTTCGTGCTCAATAAACACATCGATCCTTTTTTGTGGTAATTCTACAAGCCTTTCTGGCCACTCAATCAAACACAAATGCGTGTCAAAAAGCTCATCAAACCCCATGAATGTAAATTCTTGCGGGTTTTTTAAACGATAGAGATCAAAATGCGCGCATGTTTCATATAAGTTACAATAGACAAACGTGGGACTCACAATCACATCTTTTTTTACGTTGTCTTTTTTAGAAATGATCTCTTTGATCAATGTCGTTTTTCCCGCGCCAAGATCTCCGTGAAAACAAAAAATTCGATAGTCTGGGTACAAATCAAGCAACTTTTGACCCACACCAGGAA
>JAAKFQ010000031.1 GCA_011064725.1 Chlamydiota bacterium
TGGTAATGCTTTTTTCTCAATTACTTTAATAAATGCCGATTTAGCAAAAGTATATTCTTCTCTACTTTGACAACATAAAGATAATTTTTTTTTCAATTCTTCATATTCTTTGGCTATTAAAGGATTATTTCGAAGATAATCCCTAAAAGCGATATGTCTTTTCCAGCAATCACTATTTTTTTCACTCAAATGAATGTGAACAAAACGATTCCCATCTTTATATTTAACGAAAAAAAGCCTCTCAGGCATTTTTTCTTCATAGTTTTTTATATATTGATAACCTATAGACTCTAATCCTTGAATGCATTGTTTATCTGTATCTTCAAGAGATTTAACGCCAATTAAGATATCAATGATCGGTTTTCCTGCTAATCCTACAATTGAAGTACTGCCAACATGATCAACACTTTCTATCCATTGATCTAATGCGCTTAAGATCAATTTTCTTTCCTCTTCATAATAAAGAGGCCAAGCAGCATCATAATGAGACATAACAATTGAATCTTTCATTTTAATAAGTTCGGAAGAGGAGGGATTCGAACCCCCGGACGGTTGCCCGTCGTCTGTTTTCAAGACAGGTGCATTCGGCCGCTCTGCCACTCTTCCAAGCACCATTTTATGTGAATGATAAAAAATTTTCAATGGTTTTAAGCAAATTGGGATAAAAATTGCATGTCGTTTTCTAAAAAGAGGCGGATATCTTGGATGCCATTTAGAATCATGAGTAGGCGCTCGACACCCATGCCCCAGGCATAGCCGGAATACTTTTCAGAATCGATGCCAGAATTTTCTAGTACTTTGGGATGGATCAGTCCTGCTCCCAAAATTTCTAACCAGCCTGTCTGCTTGCAAATACGACACCCTTTTTGGTTGCAAATCAAACAGCTGATATCAGCTTCGAGTCCAGGCTCTACGAAAGGGAAATAGCTGGGACGAAAGCGAACTTTAACATCTCCAAATAATTTTTCAAAAAAGACATTGAGTGTTGCCAAAAGATCTTGAAAACTCACATGAGTATCGACATAAAAAGCTTCGATTTGGTGGAACAATACGTGTGAGCGTACAGAAATATCTTCATTGCGATACGCCTTCCCTGGCACACAAATTTTGAATGGCGGTGTGTGGGTTTGCATAAAACGCACTTGCGCATTGGATGTATGTGTTCTTAAAAGATACTCATCATTAATGTAAAAAGTGTCTTGCATATCACGCGCGGGATGATCTGGCGCAAAGTTCAAGGCCTCAAAATTGTAAAAATCTGACTCAATATCCGGTCCAATTTGCACAGAAAAACCCATTGATTGAAACACGTCGAGCACTTGATCTAAAAACTTGCTGATTGGATGCATGTTTCCAATGATTTTTTTACGCGATGGCAGCGTCACATCCAGCTTTTCTTGGTTTATCTGCTTGAGTGCTTCTTTAACTTCTAGATCCTGGAGTTTCACATCCAGCTTTTCTTGTAAAAGGGACCTTAAATCGTTGAGCTCTTTGCCAACAAGAGGTCTTTTGTCTTGTGGGATATCCTTTAGAATTAAAAAAAGGGCCTGAATGGGCCCTTTTTTACCAAAGAATTTGACTTTCAAATCTGTAAAGTCTTTTAGTGTTTTAGCTTTTTTTAGCGCGTGGGAAAAAGACTGTTTGAGTTCTTTAATTTCAAGATCCATATGTTCGCCTTAAAAGATAAGCTATTTTAGTGCTTTTTTTGCATCTTCTGCAATAACCGCAAAACCTTTAGGATCGTTTAAAGCCATTTCAGCAAGCATTTTACGATTCAATCCATTCTCTAAATTCTTTAAACCATATATGAATTTGCTATAGGATAATCCATTGATTCTTGCAGCCACATTGATACGTTCAATCCAAAGCGTGCGAAAATCTCTTTTTTTCAGCTTTCTATGATGTGTGTTGTAATGAAGAGCTTTCATCACAGCATCTTTTGTCAAACGTAAATGATCGCGACGGTCCCCAAAAAATCCTTTTGCCAATTTCCTTAGCCTTTTTCTGCGTCTTCTAGAGCTCACAGCATTGGTTACTCTTACCATATCAACCTCATAATGCGTTCATTAATTTTTTATATTTTTTAGCAATTGCACCCTCTAATTTTTGAGGTTTACCTAAACGTCGCTTGCGATTGGCACTTTTTTTTGTCAGCAGGTGACGTTTATTTGCTTTTTGTCCAATTAACTTTTTCCTTTTTGTGACCTTAAATCGTGATGCTACCGATTTGTTGGTTTTCATTTTAACAGCCACATCTACTCCTTTTTTTTCTTTTCACCTTTCTTCTTTGCAAAAGGCGCTAATACAGTAATGAGTGTTTTTCCCATCTGGGAAGACGACTCAACTTGTGAAATATCTTTAAGCTCTTCTATCGCTTTTTTTACAACGCGTCTTCCAAGCTCGGGGTGTAAAATCTCACGTCCTCGGAAAAAACATGTCAATTTTACCTTGTTTCCCTTTTCTATAAACTCTCTTGCATGTTTCAGTTTAAATTGAAAATCATGCTCTTCAATCGTCGGTTTAAACTTTACCTCTTTGACTTTCACCTGGTGCTGGGATTTTTTCGATTCCTTTTCCTTTTTCGCTTTCTCGTAAAGCAATTTTCCGTAATCGATGATCTTACATGCAGGCGGCGATGCCATCGGTGCTATTTCCACAAGATCAAGGCCTTTTTCATCCGCCAGTCTCAAAGCATCTTTGGTTAGCATAATCCCAAGAGACTCTCCATCAGGACCACTCACCCGTACTTGGGGCACTCTGATCTCCATATTGAGTCTATGTTCTCTTCTTCTCTCTCTGCGTACTCTTCGATCTACTCTCACTTATCCTCTATTATCAAGCTTCAAATTTAATTTTTCTAACATACACCATTTAAAAACACAGGTCAATAGATCAAATTTTTTTTATCAATATCAGGACATCATTCTATAGATTTTTCCCATCAAATGCAAGACAATTTTAAATAAGCTTTTTCAAATTTTAATTACTGATATTACGCAGTAAGTTCTGTTTAGAGGAGGAGCGAAAGGGACAAGATATAAGTAGAGTCCCAGAAGTTCAACTCCATGAGAGTTGAACAAGGGACGCTGCGCTGTAGATTGTTCCTTGCAGCCCTCATATAAATAGAAGGTAGTGCGTAATGTCAGTTAACTACATTTTTAGATATCTAGAAAGTCATAATTATCTCATTAAAATTATGGGATATAGCTGACTCGAACAGCTGACCTCCACGATGTCAACGTGGCGCTCTAACCAACTGAGCTAATATCCCAGAAGCGACAAGTATATTAAATTGGGTTTTTAGATACAACGTTGTTTAAGCACTGATCCATGAAATAAAAAGAGCCTGTAATGAGGATAAATGCTCCTTTTTGTTTGGCTTTATCAAAAGCCTTTTCAAAGTTAGAAAAATAGATGGCATTAGGGATATCTTTTATCAATGCTTTTAGTGTGTTTGCGCTCATTGCTCTTGGATGCTCAAAATGAAACACATGAAGCGATTCTACACGTGTTTTTAAAAATTCCACTATTTGAAAAGCATTCTTGTCCTTAGAAAAAGAAAGACAGACACACACAGGGGTTTTGGGCAGTAATTTGACTAAAGCTTTGATGGCATCTAAATTATGCGCTGCATCAAGATAGATTTGATCTTCAAGCTTTTCAAAACGTGCTTTTGGTTTTGTTTGTAGGCCCGTTTGGACATCTTCCATGGTGAAAGAAAAACGCGTTGAAAGAAGATCTAATGCTTTTTTAGCAATCTTCTCGTTCTCTTCGATAAAATTAGCACCTCTTTGTACAATAAACGTGGGTGCTAGCTTGGCTTGTGCTAATTCAATGATCTCTTTTCTATTTGCACTTGATCCCAATACAACAGGTGTTTTATAGCGAATAATGCCCGCCTTTTGTTTTGCAATCTCAATTTCAGATCTTCCTAAAATATCTATGTGATCTTCCCCGATCGTCGTAATGATAGAAAGCATCGATGTGATGATATTGGTACTATCCAAAAGCCCCCCAATCCCCGCTTCAATAAAAGCTATTTCGACATGTTTTTCTTTAAAATACCATAGCGCGCACATCAACATGATGCCAAAAAAGCCAACGTCTAGCGATTGCTTTTTTATTATCGCGTAGACACTTTCTGCCAAAGATAAAAGTTGATTCTCTTCAATCTCTTCATCTCCCACTTTGATTCTTTCTTTGGGGTGCGTAATGTGTGGAGAGGTAAATAATCCAGAAGATATACCTGCATGTGTGCTAGTTGCATGCAGCATGGTCGCCACACTTCCTTTGCCATTGGTACCTGCAATATGCACCATTTCAAAAGGGACCCTGTCCACGCTGAGTTTTTTGGCAAGCGTCAATACATCAAAAAGTCCTTTTTCATTCTTGTCTTTTCGGGTGAGCGAATAGAAAAACTCAAACATACAACTCAGAAAAGGTCTCTTCATTGGTAAAAGAAGAACCTAGCATATTTGATTTAATGTTCCCATGAAAATCACTGCCTCCTGTGACAATCCACTGCTTTTGATTTGCCACTTCTAAAAAAGGTAGACATTGACTTTTGGTAAACGAGGCATAGTAAGCTTCAATACCATCAAAAGGCATGGCAATCAGTTCTTTAAAAAGTATCGGATCTTTAAGAAGATGTGGATGAGCAATGAGCGCTTTACCATTGGCCAAATGGATCTTTTCAATCGCTTCTTGAATGCTTAGGCGATATCCTTCGACATAGCAAGAAGCATGATTGCCAATATATTGCACAAATGCTTGTTGAAAAGAGCTTATTTGCTTTGTTTCCACCAAATAATTGGCAATTTGAGGTCTGCCCAGAGCTTTTTTGTAGCTGCCTTTAAGAGCATCTAACGAGATTTTAAACCCTGCATTTTGTAAATTGCGACAGATTTTTTCATTGCGCTGCATTCTTAATTCAAGAAAATGCACACAAAAATCTCGCATTATATCAGGATCAAATCCATATCCTAATACATGCACACTTTTTGAAACATGTTCACACGAAAGCTCTATTCCACACAAAAGGGGCAATTTATCTTTTGCAAACGTTTTAACTTCAAAAAAGGCGTCGACATTATCATGATCTGTGATCGCAAGTCCATCTAATCCTTTTTCTTTGGCAAGTAAAATGAGTTCTTTGGGGTCACAGGTTCCATCAGAAAATGTGGTGTGCGTGTGTAAATCGGCTCTAAACATGATCGATCACCTCTATTTCTAACTCTAAATCCACTCCCTTCTTCGCTTTGACTTTCTTCTGCACCGTTTCGATCAGTTTTTTGACATCTTTTGATGAGGCGTTGTTTTTGTTGAGAATAAAATTGGCATGTTTTTTAGATATAATAGCATCTCCAATACTAAAGCCTTTTAAGCCACACTCTTCGATCAGTTGCCCCGCAGATAGTTTTTGAGAAGGATTTTTAAAACAACAGCCTGCACTCTTGGCGCGATAAGGCTGCGTTGATAATCTTTTGTCTAAGAGCTGTTTTTGCATGTTTGCTGCATTTTGCATCTTGCAAAGCTTAAAAGTTACCTCTAAAATCACCCACTCATTTTTTTGAAAAATCGATGTACGATAGCCAAAGCTCAAATCCTGGTTGGTTTTTTGCACAATTGATCCATCAGGCATTAAGACGGTGCATGCTGATAAGACATCTTCTACTGCTTGTACGTTTGCACTTGCATTCATATAGACAGCACCTCCTACCGTTCCTGGAATCCCACTTGCAAACTCAAGGCCGCTTAAACCCATTTGCGACAGTTTTTTTCCAAGATAAGCAAAAGAATATCCACTTCCAACTCTTACTGTTGTTTTGTCAATGTGAAGATGTTTGATTTTGTTTTGAATGACAAGTCCACAAAATCCCAAATCATCGAATAAAAGATTCGATCCTTTGCCAAGAATAAAATATTTTACCTTTTTATCTTTAGCAAATTGGACAGCCTTTTTCATTTCCTCGATGGTTTTTACAACACAAAAATAGCGTGCCAAACCACCAATGTTAAAGTGTACAACGGATTTAATTTCGACATTTTCTTCAAACATATGCTTTAATGGCATCCAAAATCGCATGAACAAAAGGCATCGATTCTGGGTTGGAATATTTTTTACACAATCTCAATCCTTCTGAAACCGCAATTGCAAAATCCAATTTTTCTTCTAGAATCTCATACATGAGTAGTTGTAAAATGCAGAGTTCTATTTTTGTAATTCTTTTTAAGGCATATCCTTTAACACTCTTTTGGATCAATGTCTCAATGATTGTTTGCTTTTTTTGAATCGCACTCACTTGAGTCTCAACCCCATGTGCCTGTTTTTTTGTGATTTTATGCATGTCCATTAAAAAAGCTACGAAGGATTCATCTAGGGGCACGCATGTCGTTGCAAAAAGTGTTTGCAAAACAAGTTCACGTTGTTTTTTTTTTGTTAGCGGCATTTTAGCTCATGGTGTAAATTGATAACCTTTTCAAAACATTGGATCAAATGCTCAACTCCTTGCATAGCGTGGTGTGGTTTTTTTTCTTCTGGCAAACCGTAGGCTTTAGCAATCTGATCTTTAGAAAGCCCCAAATTCCAAGGTAGCATATTGGCATCTTCTTTGCCTTTTTGCATTTGAGTGACAAAAAACATGGATGCTAAATCCAACCAGTGATAGGGAAAATTGAGAGCTTCTTGGGTCTCAGGCTCAATAATTTGAGAAAAAAAGCACCGATCAAAGGAAGGGTTTTGGCAAATAAACACCGCTTTTTGTTTGACAATCTCAAACTCTTTAAAAATGCCAATCACCTCGTCTCTTACCTGCATCTTTTCGCGTCCTTGATTGTTCAACTCTCGCGTGTGGCCATTGATTTTCAGGCTTCTTTCATCGCTTTTTTCCCATAAGGACTTTGAGAGTTTAATGATGCGTTCATATTCAAATAATTCTTCACCATTTGTAAGATCTACGATCTTGAACGCAAGCTCAACCATAGCATGCTTGTTAGGATTTAAACCATTCGTTTCAGAATCTAAAAACACACCTTTCATACTTTTCTCCAAATGACAGAGTATACTCCAGCTTATCTTTTTGTATAAACTCCTTTTTGTTTGGATTTAAAAAACTCTTCTTTTTATGGTTATTACATGAATTTGCGACCTCAACTAACGCTCTTCCTCAATTGCGAGACTTTTAAAAATTATTATTACAAAAAATCAGAACTTGTAGCTTTTTGTCGTCAAAATAACTTGGCACAGAATGGCTTAAAACAAGCACTTACAAAACGCATCTATATTTTTTTATCCACAGGTAAAAAAACATTTTTGAAGGCAAAAAGTTGCACTTTTCGCGATAGCGATCTCCCTCTTCAAAAAACGACTTATATAAAAAACTATGTGAACGATCTTAAAACCAGGATGTTCTTTAAAAAACATCTTGGATCCCATTTTCATTTTACTGTTCATTTGATGCGTTTTATTAAGGAAAATGTAGGAGAAAAACTCACTTATGGAGATCTGATCGAAGAATGGAAAAAAGAACACAAAAGAAAAAAAGATCCTAATCACAAAAGACCTATTTCAAAGTCCTGTGAATACAATCAGTTTTTTAGAGATTTTTTTTCCAAGGAAAAGGGACGCTCGCGAAAAGATGCTATACAAGCTTGGTATCAGGTACGCTCCTTTCCTGGACCCAATACATATGAGTATTATTTACTGACCTTACGCACTAAATCCAACTCATAGGAAGGCTGCAAGGAATAATCTACGTCGCCGCCTTCCTCATCCAACTCTCATAGAGTTGGCCTTCGTTGTCATCCTTGTATTTCACTCCTTTCGCCCTTCCCCTAAATTGGATTTATCACGTAACATCAGTTACCTAACAAACTGTTTAGGCAAAAATCTTAGTTAATATTGTATTCCCTTCTTGCAAGGAATTTCTTGATTTGTCAATATGACCGAAACACACCTATAATGGAGTCCATGAGCTTTGACGTTTTTACGCCTTTTATTGAAATTGCGATCATGACGATCATTTTCAACTATCTGCTTTCCTTTTTTTGGAATACGCGTTCTATGGATCTTGTGATTGGTTTTTTAGCTCTATTGATTCTTTATGGGGCCTCTTATCTCTTTGAATTACCTGTATTATATCAAATCCTCCACGTGATTGTGAGTGTGGCTGTCTTTGCTGTTTTGATCATTTTCCAGCCAGAGTTGCGCATTGCGCTTTCAAAAATTAATTTAAAAGGACGGCGCAGAAGAGAAATGGGAGGTTTTGATTCGTTTTTAGAGAATCTTACAAGTTCTATCTATCGCATGTCGGAAAAACGCATTGGATGCATTGTGATCATTCAAAATATAGATTCTTTGGATGAATTTGCACGCGGTGGCGTGCAGCTAAATGCAGCATTTTCATCTGAGCTATTAGAATCTATTTTCATGACATCGACTCCAATGCATGATGGTGCTGTCATTATCAATAGTAATACGATTGTTTCTGCAGCGTGCATATTACCTCTTTCTCAAAATACACAACAACTTAAAAAAATTATGGGAACACGTCATCGAGCAGGCCTTGGTATTAGTGAAATTACAGATGCACAAGTGATCATTGTCTCTGAAGAAACAGGTCGCGTCGCGACTGCTAGAGAAGGTGTGCTTGCACCCGATGTAAAACAAGACCGTTTTAAAGGTATTTTAAGAAGTGTTTTTGATCCTCAAAAACCCGCGCATAAGTCAAAAACATTTCGGGAGTGGATTCGTCAATGAAAAGTTTATTAAAACGTTTTTTAGTCGAAAACTGGCAGCGAAAACTTGTGGCCCTGATCGTTGCTGTTACTGTATGGATTGTTGTCGATCATTCTATTAAAACAACCAAAACATTCCCCAATGTTCAAGTACGTGTGATGAATCTATCAGAAAACTATACAATTAAAGGCATGCAACCCAATGGTCTACTTTCCAAAACGATCTCTTTAACTCTTAGCGGAAAGCGTAATGTGATAAAAAATTTATCTTCTGATCAACTCGAAGTGGTTTTAAATGCAGAAAATCAAACGAGCGAAAAATGGCCCGTTCAGATTACACGCAATAATATCACTTCAACCAATTCAGATGTGGACTTAACAAAAGCCCTCTCAAACGTCGAGAGCAAACCATTCAATATTTTACCTGTCCTAACTCAAACCGCTAAAATCCCTGTGTTCATCTCCTATCCAAGCGGAGATCCCCCTTTTGGTTATGAATATGCAGGCACCTACCCTAAAAAAACCTTTGCAACGGTAAGAGGCACTGAAACACAACTAAAACACTTAAAAGAAACAGGACTCTCTGTCAGCTTTGATTTAACAAAAATCACAAAAAAAGAATTGGATGAAATCGAATCAAAAAAATCGAAACAAAAAGAGCTCATTTCTTTCGCCATTCCTAGGAGTTGGAAAAAAATCCGCCTTCCCTTTGCGCCTTATTCTGAAATAGAAATTGATGATCCTGACGCAAACGATCTCACAATGAGTTTTTTAAGAGCACAGCTTTTACCTCTTGGGCAATCTGTACAAGTGGTTCTTTTTTTCGGGAATGTAGATCACACACAAATCAATCCTACAAACATCCAACTTCAACTCAATGAATTCGTCATCAAAAAAAATGGCCTGTATTTTCTAAACACTCCACTTTTTGCTGCCAATGTGTCAAATCGTTTTATTGAAGTGTGTAGAAACAACTTATGCATTTTGGTGTATCTCGAAAATGATGAAAAAAACCAAGTTGCACTCCATTGGACTATTGGTTTTGTGAATCGCCCTGATCTTGAAAAGAAATTTTTGAAAAAAATTATGCTAGAAGAGCTTGATAACCACAATATTGTTGAAGCAAGTCAAAAAAGATTATTTAAATACCAATTTTATAACTACATGCGTTATATCCAACTTTTCACAGCTTCCCAAAAGTCCCTTGTTTTAGATCTAAAATTAGAAAATAATGAAGTTGTCATTCAACACAAAAAATAATGAAAGTTGTTCAATTCATCGCAGCAGAAAGCATTTTTTGGTGTCTTAGAGCTCTGAGCTTATTGCCCTACTCTTTTCTCTATTCTTTGAGTAAAAAACTAGGATGGCTCCTTTATTATACCTATCCCAAATTCCGAAAAAGAGCGCTCAGCAATCTAAGTCTTGCAAAAGACCTCAATTTAGATGAAAAAGCTCTAAAAAAAACAGCTCTTGAGTCCTTTCAAAATTTAGCCCTCACCATCTTAGAATATGGCTATATTGCAAAAAAAAATAACTTCCAATCCTTAATCCATGTCACCAATCCAGATGTATTGCCCACAGTAAAAAAACAATACGGCTCTATTGTCTTTTTCTCCTCCCATTTTGCAAATTGGGAAATTCCCTTTTTAGATCTTTGTACAAAAACACAAGCGATCGCCATCGGTCGCCCTATTAAAAATCCTTATTTGTACGCACGCCTCACCTCTTTGAGAGAATCGACAGGAGGTAAAATGACTGAGCCCAAAAACGCTATTTCAATAGCTACAAAGGCTCTAAAATCTGGAATTTGTGTGGGAATGGTCGCAGATCAAGGCTTGCAAGAAAGTAGCTACAAACAACCCTTTTTAGGTAGAGTTGCCACAAATACAACAGCACCTGCTCTTTTAGCCTACAAAACCAATAAACCTTTAATTGTGGGCACTTCTTTTCGTGATGATAAGCAACAACCCATCACATATCATGCGCCCATTTTCCCCAACCAAAAAAAACCCTTAAAGCAAGAAGTTCACCGCATGATGAATGAAGCTCTGGCTATCATTGAAAACGCCGTCAAAAAAAATCCATCGCAATGGCTCTGGGTACATAACCGTTGGAAAATGCCCACCTCTATTTTCGTGAAAAAAAAATACCGCTATGAAAGCATGCTCATCATTCTTCCAGACGATCCTATCTTTGCTAAAAAAATCACCCTTTTTGACACCATCTATCCCCATCATTTTATCACTGTAATGCACCCTAAAAACATCATCCCTAACATCAACGCCAAAAAAATCGCCTATCAATCGATACAAGATCTATTTAAAAAAGACTACTCTTACAAACTCGTGTTTGATTTTACCAATTCTAAAGCGCTCAAACGTTTTTACAAAAAACTCGCTGTGTTAACTTATGTCTTTGGAAAAACGATTCAGCAAAAGCGATCCAAAGAAGATTTTTTAACCCATTTTGATACTATTTTTACCCATTTCATACAGTATGACTAAACGTTACTTTCTAAAAGATATTCCTAATGTTGGCAAAACAGCTTCTTTAGAAGAAGAAGAACATCACCACCTAAAACACGTCATGCGTAAAAAAATAGACCACAAAATAGAGTTGTTTGATGGAAAAGGGTTATCTGCTATCGCCACAATCGAATCTATTGAAAAAAACCATTCAAGGCTCAAAATCCTCTCCCAAAAAAAAGACCCTAAAAAAGCCTATGCACTCACACTTTTTCAAGCGCTAATAAAACCTCAATCCATTGAAGAATTGATAGAAAAAGTGACAGAAATCGGCATCGATCGCGTAGTCTTTTTTCCTTCCAAACACTCTGAAATTCAAATATTATCAAAACAAAAACACAATCGCTTAGATACTATTGTGCTAAATAGCTGCAAGCAATCTTATCGAAATACATTTTTGGAAATCCAAGTGATTCCATCTTTGAAAGATGCCATGGCACTTTGTCAAAATGGAGTTGTAGGCTCTTTATCTCAAACAAGCACAATCATACCTAAAAAGGATATGGGAATTTGGGTAGGACCTGAAGGAGGATTTACAAGAGAAGAAGAAGAGCTTCTCTTAAAAAAATACACGCCTTTTAAACTACACCAAAATGTTTTAAGAGCAAAAACTGCAGCTATGTGTCTGTCTTCTCACTTTGAGTATCTTCTGGCTCAAACGTTTTCATAGCGAGCATATTGAGTGGAATATTGGTCGATCCTGCAATGTGCCCAATCAATTTTTCATAAATGTGTTGCTGTGTGGCAAAGGGCAGTTCTCTTTTAATAACACGCAATTTTTCCCACCCTGTTTCATCAAGACACCCTTCTCTTAAAAGTCTGTTAATATTTCTTCTTAAAAATACAA
This sequence comes from Chlamydiota bacterium, assembly GCA_011064725.1. NCBI lineage: Bacteria > Pseudomonadati > Chlamydiota > Chlamydiota bacterium. The sequence goes on from JAAKFQ010000031.1 coordinate 12,109, forward strand.
TTCTCCATACCTCTTCAATGGTCTTTGTTGGCTCTTTTTGCAATCTTTCAAAATAGGTACCTTCTATTAGTTCTAAAAAATATAGAACATAACATATCTCTATTTCTTGCATTTTTTCTAACACGAATTTTGCCACAACATCAAACAGTTTTGCATGAGATTCAAACTTTCTATGCACATTTCTTAATAAAGCTAATAATCCTTCGAGTTCTTCAAAATACTGAGCGTTGGAATTAATGTTTAAAGTTACAGCTAAGCTTAAATAATCTTTTCTTCCGCGCGATAATTTAAATTTCAAAATATTCACGTCAGCTTTAGGTGTACAGTTACAAAGAGTTTCTATATCAATGATCCGCTTTAAAAATAGCGAGACGATGGCACCCGGATTTCTATAAAAATACATAAGCTTTGCCTTCCACTCCTCTTGAGTTAAAAGATCTTGTTCAGTCTGCTTTCCTTTCTTTGTTTGAAATTCTTTTTGCTTAGCTTTAAATAACCCTACAGGATCATTTTCCTTGAAATAGGCTTCCATCGCCTCTTGTCTTGGATTATCATATACCCTATCAAAACGCTTATCATCCATTGATGACTCATAGCAAAGTTGATCGCCGACGCACAAGTCTTCTGAAGCAACTGCGACATTAAGTCTACCCAAACCACCATGATTTCTTATTTGTACGCAGTACGTGTTGGGAAATCCAGGCGTAATTAACGCTGCTTCATTGCCCATCTGTTCAATCAGTACTCGAAACCCTCTTTCTTCGGCGACAGTCCCAATGAATGGCACAATGCATTGATGTGCTTTGATAGGTTTGGCTACAAAAAGTGCTCTTTTGCCTCTTTCGATATAAAGAGCTGTAGGATCCGGGCGATATTGTCGATATAATTCTTCAAAATGTCGATAAAATTCTAGATAAGGAGCTTGCGTAGAAAAGCGATTATCATCACCATCATAAAGCCAGCGTTCCATAAGAGTATCAAAAGACATTTTCATCACTCGCGAGTATTGAATACCTGTAATTTCTTCAAATTCTGCTCCTGTGATAGAAACCAAAGCATCCTCTTTTTTTTGTTGCAACATGACGCTTTTTTTCCCAACACCTCGATCTTTAGACAAAAAGCGCGTCAAATCTTCTGCTGTGGCGCTAAAACGTGTTTGAAGTTGTCTTTGAACTTTTGTCATGTGTCTAAACAAATATTCTGCAACTTGATGGTGTCTATGTGCTCTTGCATGATGCAAAGGCGTCCAACCTCTTAAATCTGGTGGGGCAATGTCCACTTTCATTTCTTTAACTAAAAATGTGGCAAATTCTAAGTGATCTACCATCGCACAAAGATGCAGGGCTGTGAGCTGCATTTTACAAAAAGGTTGAAAGCAATCTTTAAAATAAGGATCGGTGACTTTGGTTGTTTTTAACTTTTCTCGAAAATTTGTAATGACTTCGGAAATATCTTTTTGTAACAAAAGCCTTTGAGGCAAAGAAGGATTCTCTTCAACAATTTCCACTGAAAGGATCTCAACTTGCGTCATTGCAAGTAGTTTTGCTAAATTTAAGGCCCTAGGATCCACCAACATTTCAACAAGTCTTCTTTGATAAGAATATTTAACGTCTTGGCTAGGTAGTGTTGTCATAAGGAAACAGCATCCAAAAATACATTCTTTTTTTTCAAGAAATTTGATGGATAAGCAACATATTTGTCGATCCTGCAATGCCAAATGGAAAACCTGCAACAACAACCACAATATCCTCTTTGTTGGCAAGGTCTGACTCCAAAGCTTTTTTTTCTAAAACACACAAAAGATCATCGGGCGTTTTGCAAGAATTGGATAAAAACGCACTAACTCCCCAAATCAGAGACAATTGGTGGTATGTGTTTGCATTATCTGTAAGTGCTAAAATAGGCATAGATGGACGCAGACGTGCAATTAAGCGTACTGTATAGCTAGATGTCACGTAGGAAAAGATCGCTTTTGCTTTGAGCGCATACGCCGACTCTACAACTGCATTGGTGGTACATGAAGCAATATCATGAGATACTTCACGATTGTTTTGGAAAGCAATTTTATAATCGATATCTTGTTCAATTTCTAAGCTCACTTTTTTCATTAGACTTGCCGCTTCAATGGGATATTTGCCCACAGCAGTTTCTCCAGAAAGCATCAAACAAGAAGCGCCTTCATAGATCGCGTTGGCCACATCGGAAATCTCAGCTCTCGTGGCTCTTGGATGGTGAATCATAGATTCTAGCATTTGTGTGGCAATGATGATCGGCTTTGCCGCCACATGGCATTTTTGAATCATCATTTTTTGCAGCTGTGGCACCATGCTAGGCTCTACTTCCACCCCAAGATCACCTCTTGCACACATGATGCCATCGCTTGCAGACAAAATTGCATCAAAATGCTTGATTCCACTTGTATTTTCTATCTTTGCAATAATGAGCACGTCTGGATATTTGATTTCATCTAAAAATCGGCGTAGCTCCAAAATGTCTTCTTTGCGGCTGACAAAAGACGCGGCAATAAACTCCACTCCCAATTTGCAACCAAATTCAATATCAGATCGATCTTTTTGCGTTAAGAAAGGCAATTCTAGATCCACATTGGGAATATTGATGCCTTTTTGCGAACTTAAACTTCCTGGATTTTCAATCTCAACAATCACGCTTGTCTTTTTAATATCGACAACTTTTGTGGTGATATATCCATCATCAAACAAAATGCTTGTTCCGAGTTTCAACTTTTGAAAAAAGGAGATCGGACTAACTGGAATTTGATTGGATTTTGTATACTCTTTTTGGTCGACAAGCTCAAAGCGCTCTTTTTTTTTAAGTTCTAGGGGCTTTTCTAAAATGCCCACACGCACTTCAGGTCCCTTCGTATCGAGCATAATCCCAAGTGGCCGCGTAGTTTTTTTCCTTAATTCTTGAATGGCCAAAATCACCGCTTGATGCTCATCTTGTTTGCCATGAGAAAAATTGATGCGCGCAATATCCATTCCAGCATCGATCAACTGTTCTAGACTTTTTTTTGAACTTGTACTAGGACCAACTGTGCAAATCATCTTGGTTTTTGCATGCATAAACTCACTATTTCATAAACAACGAAAAATCTCAAGAAAGGACTAAAAAACGTTAAGCTCGACTTTGAACGTACATTCGAATGACTTCAAGAGCGCACTTATACTGATCAGCTGTCTGGACCATCATCGGCCATCTGCCTGTCTCAGGTCTTCGCATAGACAAAAAGAAGTCATCAAGAAGTTCTTGTGTTAATGGATGTGCAAAATCACCTTCATCAAAACGGTTTTGAAATTCCCAAATTACACCAAATATATAGGCAAAAACTCCTGTACATCCCACACCCGCGCTACAATGCGTTACCAAAGTCTCCCCATCCCCACAAAACAAATCATATTCACTTATCACTTTTACTACAAAATCATACAAAATTTTTGAATCAACACTTTCAGTGTCTGGCCAATTGACAAGTTGGTGTTGCATCAAGGTATGTCTTTCTACGTCCTCATTTTCTAGACTAACGGGAGCCGATTCCTTTGCAAGTGTCAGTTGTCTTTGGACAATGTAGGGAGCTGTTGGATCATCTTCTTTTTCACCTCTTTCGAGTTCATAAGCTACTACGACTTGAATCATAGAGCCATCTTTTTCAAAAATTTGATCCAAATAAGGTGTGTATTTTCTTCCATCCAAATCATTTGCAACAACAATAAGAAACTTACAATTGACATCGATGAGCATCTGCAAAAAATCAAAAGAATGCCCATTTGCTGGGCCTTGAGAAGCAATGATATTTCCTTTTGCAATTTGTGTTAAATAATTTGCAGGATAATATTTAGATGGATCTTCTCTGTAGACATTTGTTGCATCAAACGACAAGACATTTCCATAGCGATGTTGATGGATCCTATCGTCTCTTACTTTCATAGCTTTTTGGCAATGACGTGCAAAAGCTTCTGGATTTACATCTGCTCCACCACTCAGAATTCCACAATTAGATTGATTGCAAAGAATTTGATAGCTTGTTTGAAAATTCTCTATGCGCTCATTTAATGCTTGCAAGCAAGCTGCCAAAAAGCTTCGGCTATTTGTGGGACTTGTAGCTGATGTAGACATTATTGATGAGGAGCCTCCTGGTACAGAGCTTGTAGATGATGTAGACATTATTGATGAGGAGCCTCCTGGTACAGAGCTTGTGTCTTTGCTGAAAAACGCCCTTTTGATAACCAAAAGAGCAGCGCCTACAAGGGCAATGCAGACAAGCGCGATGGCTTTTGTTTGGGGTTTTTTCCAATCAAAATGCGCTCTACAACAGTTTAAGATAGGATTAAAATCAACCTTCATAATTGGATTGATTGTATCGAATTTCTTTTTATTTACAAGTAAAATAAAGATTTACATTGAGCTTAAGGTTTTTTTTATACCTTCTGCATTCGTTCCGAAGATGTGCTTGAAATACTACCTTGCCTTCCATCAATTAGGATGAAAAGGTTTACCCCTTATAAGATTGTGATAAATGCTCACTTAGTGCTCGCTTTTCTTCTTCACTCAAATTTGATAATTCAATAGCTTTTAATAGAGATGTTTCATCTTATACATATTCACTTGGGGGTAGGGAAATTATGCAAATAGTGGGAGCACCAGAGCTTGAAAATGAAGGCGTAGGATTTGCACCTGCTACTATTTCGTCGTCTTCAAATGGTCAAACGCCATTAAGTTTTCGGAATATTTCTTGCTGTCTTTCTCCATTAGCAGTCGGGAGTTCAGATAACAAAGCTAAAGCTTCTTCTTTACCACACCTTAAGGGGGTGCTTTTTGCATCACCTCCCTGTTTGGGAGTAACAGGGGGAGAACTACTTACACTCATAACAGCAGCAATTCTACCAACTCTGCTTTTAGTATCAGTAGTAGATGCATCAGGGCCCCTTGACTCCTCTCGTAAAACGTCTTGAATAGCTTGTAAATCCTTAGCTGAAAGACTCATAAGATGAGTAAATTGTCTTGGATCAACTGTACCAAAAGCAGCCGTGGTACTAGAGCTTGAGGATGGAGTGTCTGGGAATGGAAAAGCAGCTCTACCAACCCAGCTTCCAGTAGTAGATGCATCATGGGCCCTTGACTCCTCTCGTAAAACGTCTTGAATAGCTTGTAAATCCTTAGCTGAAAGACTCATAAGATGAGCAAGCACTCCCGGATCCATTCCAGGAAAGAGAGATCGTCTCGGGGCTCCTCCACCAACAGCAGCGGCAGCAACAGCTCCATCATATGGCCGAGAATTTGTAGGTTCTGGTTTCATAAATTTCCTCCAACTATCCCCTTTAAGAAGAAGATGTTATGATTTTTAATCAAATTAACTAAAACTACAATCATTTTACTTCATTTAGGATTTTTTTTCAATTAAAATTTGAAGAATCTATCCCGCTAATCTCTCAACCCACAGCATAATCATAGCAACAGAGACAAAGCCCTCCCAATAACACATTTTTCTCTCCCAGCGTGTCTGGATTCTTCGATATTTTCTCTTGATCCAAGCAAAAGTTCTTTCTATTTTCCATCTACAATTCAACTTTTTAAGGATAGGA
>JAAKFQ010000032.1 GCA_011064725.1 Chlamydiota bacterium
TTTCTTTGCATTTTTTTGTTAAAATTTCTTAATCATTAGGGAGTACTCTACTTTTTACCAACTTGCAAAATTTGTAAAAATTCATTAAAACAAGTCTTTGTTTTTAATGGTGAGTGCAGATGTCAAAAACATGCAGAGCCGAAGGCCATTAGGTTTGAAAATGAGGAAGTACAAATAATGGAAATGGCGTATCATTTGAGAAACAAAGAAAAGATTTTGGCACTGATGTTTGAAAAAAACACCATTGAAAAAATAAAACAGCTATTTTTTCAAATACGAAAGGAGGGTAGTATATCCATCCTTTCATAAAAAAAGGGGCAAATATGCCAGATAGTAAAGATGTATACATTTTGTATACCAATTATAAAGGCGAGACACAAACAAGACATGTGGTTCCAAAAGCCATGCTTTTTACCTCTACGTCTTGGCATCCAGAAGATCAGTGGTGCCTGCTCGCTTATGATTTAGACAAAGAACAAGACCGCTTTTTTGCACTCAAAGACGTGCATAAATGGTGGACAACAAATAAAGATAAAGACGCTGAATTAAACGAACCTGAGAAGCTCTTTAGTAGTTTTTAACTGCCCTTTCGTGATGATGCGAAAGGGGGGACTTGAACCCCCATGAAGCTTAGCTTCACTACCCCCTCAAGATAGCGCGTCTACCAGTTTCGCCACTTTCGCAAGAAAAACCATCCTAACAGATTATGTATCAATTTTCAATCCCCCCAATTTTCTATAGTCTTTTTTTTCAAAACATGATATTTTTGTTCCATGCGATGTTCTACCTTTTGTACAGCAGATCGGTTTGATATCAAGACTTTATACAAAAATCTTAAAGATCAGAGTGAGTGCGCGTTTTATCATGACGTCATCCATTTGAAAGTCTTAGAAAAAGGGCACTTTTTGGGAGATGCGTTCTTTTTTGATTATGGAGCCATTGTATTTTGGGGACTTGATGAAAAAACAGAACAACAACTTCTTAATGATATCAAACCTTATGAAATCGGCTCTAAAAGAAAAATTGCCTTTGATGATTTTTCATTTTCTTACGGAGAAGTGTCTAAAATTTACAAAGATGAGATCATTTTGCAAACCAAAAACATTTTGGCAAAATTGACCGTATCTTATGGGCTATCTCAATCTGTGAAGCTCGATTTTTTTGAAGAAATGATTGAAACCACTATTGCTAGTACAAGACATTTGCCAGAAGATCTCGCCAAAAAAGGCAAAATTCGCCTTTCAAGAAAAGAGATCTCTCGCAGAATGGGAGGATTGTTTTTAGAAAGAAATTCGATCAATTTGCACACAGATATACTGGACACTCCTGAATTTTTTTGGGAATATGCAGATCTAGAACCTCTATATCGAAGAACATGCATCTATTTGGATATTTCAAGTCGTGTTGAAGTGTTAAATAAACGTCTGGGGATTGTTCATGAATTGTTTGAGATGCTTGGTAATGAACTCAATCACCAACACTCTTCTAAGTTGGAATGGACCATCATCTGGTTGATTGTGATTGAAGTCGTTATCGCGCTTCTAGATGTCTTCAACGTGATCTAAAAACATCAGTTATTTGAATTAATATTCTATTTCATGCATATATAAAACAAAAAATTCATATGCGTATTTTTGTCTTTTTAGCTCTTCCCTTGATGACTTTTTGTAATCTTGTGCGTATTGTCGAACCTTCCATCTCTTACCGCTTTGATTCTATCAAACAGCAAGGAGATGTCTTTAATATCACAGTGAGGGATGCTGGAACTGGCGCACTGTTACTCAAACCCATCTCTTTGGAAAAAATCAATCGAAAAATCGAAGATATGAATCTTGCTCAAGTAGGACTCATGATCAAATGGATGTATAATGATATGATCTATCTGCGTCTTTTTGGCTCTTATGGAAAGCCTTTTACCGATCCAAGAGAAGATATGAGTGCCATTCTTCTCAATAATAGCGGGCTGACAGAACCTTTTGTGGACGTGTTGCAACATTTCAATCAAAGCCAATTTGCTGTGGATTTAGAAGCCAACGTGGGATTTTTGCTCTTTAAACAAAATGGCTGGTCTTTTTATCCAGATGCTGGTTTTGCCTACACCATTGCAAAAGTGACTTCAGATAATCAAATGCGCATCTATTCTTTTTTATTTGGAGCTATTTTGACCTACGCTTTTGAAAGATCTATATTTTCATTTGGTTACCATTTTTACCCAAGAGCAAACCGTACATTAAAAATCCATTTTCTCAACCAAACGCTTTCTTCAGGCCAGGTGGTCAGTTTTGAACCTGGTGAAATTCGAGAGGGGAACACTTATGGAAATGCGTTTTTTGTTCAATTTAGCTACCGTTTTGCAAAAAGGTGGCATCTCAACTTAAAATACCATTTTTTAGAATATGTCACGCATAAAACCTGTGTGAATACATTTGGAGGAGATGCTTTTTTAAAAAATGCATATCGCACGCAAAAAATTGAGATCGGTTTTTTATACGCGTGGTAAATACTGATGTTACACACTAAATACAATCCATAAAGAGGCTGCAAAGGGCGATCTACTGCGTCTTGACTCTTCGTCCAACTCTCACTTGAGTTGGACCTCATCGTCATCCTTGTATTTCCCCCCTTTCGCTTCCTTTCTGAATCGTATTCCCTGCGCAACATCAGTAAATATCCTTTGACAACAAAAAAAATGTCCGTATCCTTCTCTCTATGAAAATATGGGTATTATTTTGTGGTTTTGTTAGCATGTGTTTTGCCACACCTACTCAACATCTCAATTTTAACCTAGGGTATCGTTATGATCATCTCACTCAAAAAGGAGATGCCAATATCACAACACAAAATGGTTTAATAACATTTTTTGATCGTACACTGCGCGATTTAAATCTTTTACAATTAGAGGCTGCTTTTTTCATCTGTTTTAACGAGGGCTTTTTTTTTCGTGGAAATGTTGGATATGGATGGATTTTATCCAATCCCAAAATTGCGTATCATCACCACGTAGGCCAGCAACACATTGATGGAATGACTTCTGTTGATCGACATAAATATGCTCTAGATTTATTAGGAGCAATAGGATGGCTGTGGCAACTTTCTCCCATGACTCAACTCGGACCTGAATTAGGATTTGCTTTTGCAAAACTTACCATTGATAAAGGCAATAGCCTACATAACACGCTTCCCTTTTTGGGAGTGCAACTCTATGCCAATTTTGGAGACTACTTTTTTTCCAATGTTGGACTGGATTACTATTTTCTAGGAAGGCGCAAAGAATATATTCAATTATTTAATGGACAGAAGCTCCATAGTATCCATAAAGGCTTTGTGCATGGACCACAATGCCTTCTTTCTATAGGCTACCGTCTAAATTCTCAGTGGGCTTTTAATTGCAATGCGTCTTTGCGATATTTGATGACAAACAAAGAAAAAGATGTCATGCTCAGAGAGTGGCTTAAACTAAAAACCACGTGGTTGATGTGCCAACTTCTTGTTGGCATTACTTATATTTTTTAAGAACTGATGTTACACAATAAATCCGACTCAGAGGGAGAGCGAAAGGGGTGAAATACAAGTATTAGGATGAAGTCCAACTCAATTGAGGTTGGACGAAGAGTAAAACGAAGTAGGTCGCCCTTTGCAGCCTGCCTATGAGCCTGATTTAATGCGTAAGATCAGTTGATATGATGAGAAAAATTTTGACTTTTCCTATTTTAGTGTATCAAAAAGGTATTTCCCCCTTTTTAAAGCCTCGATGCCGTTTTTATCCCACATGTTCTGAATATACCAGACAAGCCATCATGAAATATGGAATCAAGGGCATTTGGCTTGGAATAAAACGCATTGTTAAGTGCCATCCTTTTCACAAAGGTGGTGTTGATCTTTTAAAATAGCTAGGGCCTTTTCTAGATCAAAAGACTCTGGCACTTCTAAATCAAAATATTGAAATAACAAAAGGGCTGCATATATGTGGACTTTTTGTGAGCGATTGGAATTGAGCATTTTTGTTGCGAAAGGAACAAGTTGTGGCGTTTTTTTTGAAAAAAGAGCCATGAGTTTTAGCAACTGTTCATCTGAGAACCTTTTCGTCACATCATCAAAATATTTGTCTAACAAATCATTCGCAGCTCTCATCGATTGGCCTTTAAAACATAAATCCATTCCTATTTGCAAGCCAAGATCTTGAGCTGGTTGCATGCAATAGGTTTGATAGAGAGTCTTTAGTAAAGAAAAATCCACATCCATGAGTAGATTCAAACACGCCATTCGATTGGAATATCCCATCACAGAAAAAAACCATTCAAATTCTTTTGTTAAAAAAAATGCATGTAAAAGAGCTTCATCTCTATTTCCTTGTTTAATTTTTGTCAAAAGTCCTTGAGATGTCATGGGATATTTCTCTTTGAGTCCAAATTGACTCAAGACTATAAATTTGTCCACGTCCATATTTTTGATATAGACAAGTTTTTTGCGCATTTGTGTTTTTGAATCTATGTATTCTAGGTAAGATCTCTTAACATCCTTAAGTAGACGCTCAATATCAAAATCAAATTTTGACACAAGTACACTTAGGGCTAAATCTTGATGTTTGATACCTTCTTCAATGTGATGATCATCATTCAATTCTAAAACGAGTGGCAAAAATTCTTGATGTAAATATTTTTCAAGCTTTTCTTGGATGTTTTTTTGATTAAGGATACTGACCGGTTGCAGGGGTGTTTTGGGATCAGAACTATTTTTAAAAACAAAAAGCGTCAGTAAAATCCCATTCAAAATCAGACTAAAAAGAAGTGCTCTATTTTTCATTTTTATTTCAAGGTTTTCTATTATGTTAGAGTTTGTTATCATCTTAAAAAAGTGTATTTTTTTAAGCGATGAAAATTCCATTAAGTTCATTAAAAAAGTTTTTACCAATCAAATTAAGTCCCATCGAAATTGGGGATGTTTTGACAAATCTTGGTCTAGAAGTTGATGAAATCATCACAATCAAACCTTCTTTTCAAAATGTGGTCGTTGCCAAAATCACAGACGTCAAACCTCATCCCAATGCCGATCTTTTATCTGTTGCAAAAGCTTATGATGGAAAAAAAACATTTGAGATTGTGTGCGGAGCTCCAAACTGCAAAAAAGGTATGCTCGCAGCCCTTGCCAAAGTAGGAACAAGCCTTCAAGATGATCATCAAAAAACCTATCACATCAAACAGACAAAAATCCGTGGCGTGGTGTCTTTAGGTATGTTGTGTTCAGAAAAAGAGCTTGGGATTTCTGAAGAGCACGAAGGAATCGCTGAATTGACAGATGTAAAATTAGGAACCGACTTAGAAAACTTTTTTTCAGATACTGTTTTTGATATTTCACTCACTCCCAATCTTGCCCATTGTCACAGTGTCTTAGGTGTCGCAAGAGAACTTAGCGCAAAACTCAAAATAAAACTTAGAGAGGATTTAATCGATTTTAAGCCTTCTAAAACCGCGCAAAAGAAAATAGACATCCAATCTAAGAATTGTTCGCGTTACTCTTACGCTATTTTTAAAAATGTCTCTGTAAAACCCTCCCCTCTAACTGTGGTCAAAACTCTACTTGCTTTTGATCAAAAACCGATTAACAACATTGTCGATATGACAAATTTACTGATGCTAGAATACGGCCTTCCAATGCATGCTTTTGATTTGGATAAATTAGAAGGAAAAAGCATCATTATCAAACAGGCAAAAGAAAAACAAACCCTCACCACGCTAGATGGCAAAAAACGCACCTTGACCAAAGAAGATTTAGTGATCTGTGATGAAAAAAAACCCATTGCACTTGCCGGCATTATGGGAGCAAAAAATTCTGAAGTGACGACGCAAACAAAAAACATTTTTTTAGAAGCGGCGATTTTCGATCCTATTTCTGTGAGAAAAAGTGCAAAAAGACATATAAAAACAGAAGCCAGCTTGCGTTTTGAAAAAGGATGCGATCCTCTGCAAGTTCCCAAATCCATTCAAGCATTTATTGATCTATTTGGTCCTACGTCTTGTGCACAAAATAGTTCTTTCAAATATGTACCCAAACAATTATCTCTTCGAACAAAGCGCACAAAAGAGTTACTCGGTGTTGATATCACTCCCCACGAAATGAAGACGTCTTTAGAAAGGCTTTTTTGCCAAGTCAAGCAAAAAAAAGACTTTTTAAAAGTCGTCGCTCCTTCTTTTAGACAAGATTTAAATGAAGAGATTGATCTCGTAGAAGAAATTATACGTCTATTTGGCTTAAACCAACTGAAGCTAGATTTAAAAGCTTCTTATTTTAGCACTTTGCCCAATCCCGAACTCTTTACATTTGAAAATGAAGTGCGCCATTTTCTCATTCGTCAAAACTTACAAGAATTTTTAACCTGTAATCTCATTAGTGAAACGCATTTACCTCTTTTTGAGGGACTGATTGAAAAAAAAGAATGGGTCAAAATCAAAGACGCCAGCTGCCAAACACTTTCTGTTTTACGCCCCACGCTTTTAAAAGGTCTTCTCGAGTGCGCCGAGAAAAATTTTGCCAAACAATCTAAACAACTTAATGTCTTTGAAATTGGGAAAGTACATCTCAGAGAAAATGCGCAATTTGTAGAACCTTTGCAACTTGGTATTTTACTTACAGGACATCGTACCTTAGAACATTTTTCAACAAAAAGTGAACCTTTTGATTTTTTTGATCTCAAAGCAATCATTGAGGCTCTGCTTACACATCTTAACTGCCAACACATCACATTTAAACCTTCCAATTATCCTCTTTTTCATCCTCATCAGCAAGCTGTGTTGATGTTTGAGAATTTACATCTAGGGGCCTTGGGAATGCTCCATCCGCAAGTTGCAAAACTTTTCGATCTTTCACAACCTGTTTTTTTAGCTGAGATCAATTTGAATGATTTACTCACGCTAAAAAAGAAACGAACGATCTTGCCGCTGCCTAAATTCCCTTCAACCCAACGAGATTGGACGCTTTCTCTAAAGGATACGTTCCACTATGCAGATTTTAAAAATGCGCTTACAACACTAAATTCAAATTTACTCAAAAATGTGCAGCTTTTAGACATTTATTCTGGAGAACATGTGACAAAAGGCATGCAAAATTTCACATTTCGTTTTACGTATGCCCATGACAAAAAGACACTGTGTTTTGAATCGTGCGAAAAGGAGCACAATCGAATTTTACAACATTTGACAAAAGCTCTTGCGAATTTCATCTAATATAGCACTTGCTAAAAATTATAAAAAACGCAATGCTTGCAAATAACTGATATTACGCTACTCTCTCCTATTTAGTAGGAAGACTGCAAAGGACAATCTACTGCATATTGCTCCTTGTCCAACTCTCACGAGTTGCACTTCGTTGCAATATTTGTATCTTGCCCCTTTCGCTTTCCCCCTAAATAGGAGAGAGTAGCGTAATATCAGTAGAAATTATCGAGGTTCACATGGGAAAATTCTTTGGTTTCATTGCTTTTGTGTTGATGATGGGGTGCACAGCGTCTAAAGACACACAAGATCAAGATTCTGTTCAATACGTCCATAAGTATGGAACACACATTACATTTGACGAATGGTTCGAATACGGACAAAGCGGACAAATCATTACGTATTTAGACAATGGCGTACAAATGACAGAAGCCTACGAAAGTGGCATTTTACATGGGGATCGCACCTTTAGTTATCCTAATGATAGTGCCGCAGAGAAAACAGAAGTGTACCATAAAGGAAAACTCCAAAAAATCATCTATTACCATCCTTCCAACCTTCCTGTAGCACAAACAGAATTTTTGGGAAGAAATGGGATTAGAGAAACCAAATGGTCTCGATTTGGGTTTCCTCATGTAATTGAAGTGTATAGAAAAGGCCGTTTAGTTGAAGGTGAATACTATTGCAGTAAGGGAAATCTTATATCTCAAATAAAAAATCAAAAAGGGGTACGTCTAGATCGTGATTTCAATGGAACTTTACTCAAAAAAGAGATTGTAGAAGATGGCATTGTCACGCTTTCGATCGCTTTTTATGAAGATTTGTTTCCAAAAAGCATCACAACCTTTGATAAGAGAGAAATCCACGGGATTCGAAAAATATTTTTACTCGGAGGAGAGCCTGTTTCAGAAGAGGCTTATGAATATGGTACTTTACATGGAATAAGCTTGAATTTCCAAGATGGCCATTTGATCCACTCCATTTCTTATAGACGTGGGAAAAAATCCGGCCTTGAAAAACTTTTTTCTATCGATGGAGAACTTATCAAAGAAATTTCATGGAAAAACGGAAGTAAGCATGGTCCTTCAAAATCTTATTCGGAAGGCAATGAAACTGTGGAATGGTTCTTTGAAGGAGAGCCTGCAACTCAAATCCTTTACGAACAAAAAACTGTAAGTTAACGGTCAAGAGAGTTAGGTGTAGTATCAGTAAGTTAGAGGATTCCTTTTCTTAGTTGTTCATACAAAGATTTTTCTTTCAATTGGCTTTTCGTATCCATTTCGTTGGATAGTTCGACTTGGTCTACATCTTCTGCTTGTATTTCATCACTCTTTGTATGATTGGATATATCTATATCCTCAAGTTCAATTTGATCTCTTATCACATACATCGCATCAAGATTTGTCTTCAAAACCGTTGTTTTATCCACCTGCCCTATACAATTACAGGGTTTTTTTTGCTTTTTAGTAGGTCCACTGCAAGCCACTAGAAGCACTAGCACTAAGCTACACGCCATTTTCAACATTTTTTACTCCAACCAGTTATCTAAACGAACATTCTTGTCTAGGGCCAGAACGTTTTGTTCCAAAATCTTTATGTTTCATATCTTGTTTTTGATCTGGATCTTCAGAAATACCAGGTTCCTCACTTGGAGGAGGAGGTGGTGGTGCTTTTTTACTCTGACAGCTATAGGTCAACAAACATAATGAACACAAAAGTACAGTTCTTAACATAGATACCTTCCTTCAAATTATCTACCTAATTCGAAGAGTACAGATCCTAGAATAAATGTACATTCAAATAAAAGCCTTAATTTTGGGTTTCGTTCGCTTAATTGACCTTACGCTACTCACTCCAGCTTGTAGAAAGGCTGCAAAGAATGCTCTACATCGTATTATTCCTCGTCCAACTCTCACGGAGTTGAACTTCTGAGTAATACTTGTATCATGCCTTCGCTCTTCCTATAAACTGGAGTGAGTAGCGTAATATCAGTTAAGTCATTAGGAGATTCTCTTAAGAGTATCGCAGGAAAAGACCATTTTAAAGATAAAAAATACGAAAAGAAAGGCTATCTACCTGAGAATACATGAAACTAACCCAAACTTAGGGTTAAAACAAAAGAAATGAACTGTAAAGCCTTACAAAAAACACCTTCTAAAACGAAGGTGTTTCAAATATACTTCCTCACTAAACAGTATGAAAACGACTATTTTGTGATTTCTGTAGCAACTTTGCAGGCTTCATTATGTGAACTATTGCAGGAAGAAAATCCCACCATAAGAACAAAACTTGCACAAACAAAAATAATTAACTTCATCTCCAACTCCTTAGTAAAAAATAATTAACTTTCTTCTATCCCACTTGCGGGATGTTTTCTGATTACCCCTTTAGTCTACTCATTAACATAAAAAAATAAAAATAAAAAATAAAAAATTTTTAATCCCCCCCCTATTTCACCCAAATTTTGCTGCACTTTGAGATTGTTATATCAGAAGAAAAGTAACGCATACCTTTAACGGTGAGTGTTTTTATGTCTCTTTTTCTTTAAAAACCAAAAGTTTTCTGTGCTGGCCACATATAGTAGTATTTTTTTCACTTGTTAAAAAATCTTCATGTAAAGTATCCTGGGGATTCAAAAATTAGAGGAAAAACATGGTAAGATTTAGTGGAGCTAAAAACAAAATTGCAAGACGGTTTGGAATCAACATTTTTGGAAGATTACGTAACCCTATGCTCCACAAGCAAAATCCTCCAGGACAACATGGTGCAAAAAGAAAAAAGAAATCCGATTACGGCCTTCAGCTAGAAGAACAACAGAAATTAAGAGCATGTTTCGGAATGCTGTCAAAAAAGCAACTTTTAAAATGCTACAAAGAAGCATCGAGAAAAAAAACAGGCACCATTGCTCACAATTTCATGGAGCTTTTAGAGCTGCGCTTAGATACTGCTGTTTATAGACTGAAATTCGCAAATACAATCTTTCAGGCACAACAGTTGGTAGCTCATGGTCATATCCTTGTTAATGGGAAAAAAGTCGATATCCGTTCATTCAAGGTCAAACCTGGCACCCATATTTCTATTAAGGAAAAATCTCAAAAACTTCCCTTGATCAAAGAAGCACTTGAAAGTCCTATGCGCGAAGTGCCAGAATATTACAGTTTAGATGCTACCAAGTTTTCAGGTCAATTGATCACAATACCAGAAATCGATCAAATACCGATTCCCCTTGTCAATATCCCTCTTGTGTGTGAGTTTTTAGCCCATACAAGCTAATTGGAACATCCTATTAACCTGAGTTTTGGGTTTATTTCATTCATTCTCAGGGAGATAACTCTTTCTTCTCACGTTTTTTACCTTAGAAATGGCCTTTTGACCATTCCCTGCGGTAAAAATCCCAAGAATTTAAGAGCAATCTCCTCGTGATACTGAATAAACTAAACCCAAAACTCAGGTTATTAGACTTATTCTGATACACGACCAAAATGATTACTCAGTTTATCGAAGAGCTTGTCAAAGATCAAATAAAGACCAAAAAAGACCATCCCAAAGAATGCAAATTTTGCAATTTGCAATAAGAGAGTCCTTTGTAAAAAATAATTAGCAATAAAAAGCATTCTGTAAGTTAAGATCATAGACAGACATGAAGTGATGAGCGTTTTTATAATTATACGCACATCAAAGAGTTTTTCTTGCGTCTTTAAGCACAAAAAGACCATCAAGAAAAGTGATGATAATGAGGTTGAAAACGCAATGGAAATCGCCCCTAATTTAAAATAAAAAACAAAAAGCGCATTCAAAATAAGATTCAAAAGCACTGAAAGAAGTGCAAAAACGCTGGGTGTTTTATACTCTTTTTTTGCATAAAATGCATTTGTCAAAATGACATTTAAACTTGCAAAAGGAAGACCCAAACCATAAGCATATAAGCAATGTGTCACTTGATAAGAAGTCACTAAATCAAATTTTCCTCTTCCATAGATCAATTCAATCCCGAAAAATCCAAGAGGGAAAAAGCAAAATGTACATGGGATAATCAAATATAAAGATTTCTTGATCGCTTCTTTTAAGTAGAATTTATAGGTTTCTGTATCCTTTTTACAAAAGGCCTGACTCAAAGAAGGAAGCAGTGCAGAGGCAATCGAAATCGCAAAAAGGGAAAGAGGAAGCTGATAGAGTTTAATCGAATACCAAAGATAGGCGGGGCCCCTTGGATCTGCAATTTTGGCTAAAATGGCATCCACAACGGCGTTGACTTGTAAAGAACCGACTCCCACAATCGCTATGCTCAGTGATTTAAAGACTTTTTTGATGTCTTTAAAATGCACGCCCCACTCATGTAAAAGACCTTGTTTTATATCAAGCTTACAGATGCGATACACAGGAATAAACGTAAAAAGCCATTGCAAAAAAAAGCCAAAAAGCACTGCAAAGGAAAGGACATAGACGGCAAAAACACGTGAGTGACTAAAGGTGAGCACCATCGCTCCAATCCACACAAAATTTAAAAAAATATTAGAAACAGCGGGCAAGAAAAAACGCGATTCGCTTTGGAGCAATCCTTGGTTCAGAGCAAAAAGTGTAATCAGCCCAATACATGGAATCAAAATACAACTTAATTGAAAAATAAAAGTCCATTCTGAACTAATATTTAAATAGATCAGCAATCTAAGGGTTCCTTCTGACAACAAGATAAATACACTTAAAATACCAAGAGTACTAATGATCAAATCTCTAAAAAAATATTTTCCTCTATCTTGCGTTTTGAGTTTTGCCGACTCGTAATAGGGAATAAAAGAAACTCCAAGTCCACTTTCTGCAAAAAAACGCCGGAAAAAATGCGAAATTCTATACGCCACTGTAAATGATGCAATGAGGGCATCAGCGCCAAAAAAAAAGGCCATTGTCATCTCGCGCAATACCCCACTCAATTTGGAGATGAGCGTTCCTGACATAAACCGATTTGCGGATCTAAATAATGTTTTAGTTGAATGCATTTCTTGAAAGGATCATAGATATTTTGTATAATTTCTGTCATCAATGAAAAGAGGAAAAATGGATAAAAAAAAGATTTTGGTAGGAGCTCATACATCGATTGCAGGAGGGGTGGAAAATGCCCTTTATCGAGGACAAGAGATTGGAGCGACAACGGTGCAGATTTTTACAGCCAATCAAAGGCAATGGAATGCAAGACCCCTAAAACACGAAAATATCAAGGCATGGTTTGAAGCAAAGCAAAAAACGCAAATTGATATTGTCACTAGCCATGGAAGTTATCTAGTCAACTTAGGATCGCCAAAAAAAGATGTGCATGAAAAAAGCCTAGAGGTGTTTAAAGAAGAAATTCAACGCTGCCAGGCTCTTGAAATTAACTTTTTAAATTTTCATCCAGGAGCCGCTTTGCATGAAAGCGAAGAGGCTTGCTTAGATCACATCATTCATTCTCTTTTGAAAATGGAACCCTATTTGCAAAAAGGTTCTTTACGTTTACTTCTAGAAACCACAGCTGGACAAGGAAGCCAAGTAGGCTATAGATTTGAACATTTAAAATATATTTTAGATCAGACTGAACGCCACATTCCCATAGGTGTTTGCATCGATACCTGCCATATTTTTGCAGCAGGATATGATTTAAGTACAAAAGATGCTACACTCAACACACTTAAGACATTTGACAAAGTGATCGGGCTTGATAATCTCTATGCCTTTCACTTCAATGATTCAAAATTTAAATGTGGAGAAAAAAAGGATCGGCATATGCACCTAGGAGAAGGATTCATTGGTTTAGATGGTTTTAAAACATTGATGACACACCCTAAAACATGTAATGTGCCTAAATATTTAGAAACTCCCCTAGGCCCTAGCCGTTGGGAGAGTGAAATTGAACTTTTAAAATCTTTTACCCAAAATACATATGCGCGTTAAAATTACTGATATAAAAAACATCAACCAAAGCGTCCTTGTCCAAGGATGGATCAAAAGTGTGCGGGCACAAAAAAACTTTGCTTTTGTAGAACTCAATGATGGGTCGCAACTGAAAAACCTACAAATCGTCATCGATGCCACACTTCCAAACTATGAAGATCTCATCTTGAGTTTAAGCGTAGGAGCTGCCATTGAAGCCCAAGGAATGCTCGTGGAAAATCCCAATAAAAAAGGGATTGAAATGCAAGCTACTAGCATCACCATTCTAGGAACCTGTCCAAAAGACACATATCCTTTGCAAAAAAAACGTCACAGCTTTGAATTTTTAAGAGAAATCGCCCACCTAAGACCCAGGTCTAATACTTTTGGAGCTGTTTTTCGCATAAGAAACGCTCTTTCTTTTGCTACACACGAATTTTTTCAAAAAAGAGGATTTTTATATATCAACACTCCGATCATCACTGCATCTGATGCCGAAGGAACTGGAGAGATATTTTCTGTCAGTACAAAAGATGATAAACCCTTCTTTGGAAAACCCACCTTCCTAACCGTTTCAGGACAACTCAATGCAGAAGCTTTTGCTTGCGCTTTGAGTGATGTCTATACTTTTGGCCCGACGTTTAGAGCCGAATACTCAACTACAACACGCCACGTTGCTGAATTTTGGATGATTGAACCTGAAATGGCTTTTGCTGACCTTGAAGTCAACCAAAATGTGGCCGAAAAGTATCTCCATGCAATGATCGAAACAATCCTAAACACATGCCAAGAGGACTTAGAATTTTTGGATCGCTTTGTAGAAAATGGTCTTATCCACAGACTAGAAGAAGCACAAAAGCCCTTCGAGCGCATCACCTACACAAAAGCCATCGAACTTCTAAATAAAAGTGGACAAAACTTTGAGTTTCCCACAACTTGGGGATGCGATTTGCAAACAGAACATGAAAAATATCTATGTGAACTCTTCAAGCGCCCTGTCATCGTGACTGATTATCCCAAAGAAATCAAAGCTTTCTATATGCGCGAAAATGATGATGGTAAAACAGTTGGAGCAATGGACATTTTGGTTCCTAAAATAGGAGAACTTGTTGGAGGTAGCCAAAGAGAAGAAAGATTAGATATTTTAACACAAAAAATTCAAGCTTTAAATCTTGATCTCGAAGAATACCAATGGTATTTGGATTTAAGACGCTTTGGTTCATGTGAACATAGCGGATTTGGGGTAGGATTTGGAAGGCTTGTACAATTTATAACTGGAATGGAAAACATTAGAGATACCATTCCCTTTCCGAGGTATCCAAATCATGCAACATTTTAAACTTATTTTCTTTGTTTTGATGACATTTTTACTTGGATGCTCCTCCAGTGAAAGCACCATCCCTCAAGATCCACAAATCGTCGTGGCAGAACCTCTAGCTCCACCCATAAAAAAAGTAAAAGTCGCACTCATTTTAGGTGCTGGCGGCAGCCGCGGGATGGCTCATTTAGGAGTTTTAGAAGTCTTAGAAGAGCATGGCATCAAGGTTGACTTAATTGTAGGATGTTCTGCTGGATCCATCGTGGGTGCGTTGTATGCAGATAACCCAGATGCTTTAGCGATTCGCAACATTTTGATTAATGTAAAAAGCAAAGAACTCCTAGACCCTTCTCTTTTTTCAGCACTCCAATCTCCATGGAGACCTAAAGGACCTGTTCAAGGACACTTATTAAAAAAGTTTATCTATGACAAACTTAGCGTTGATGATTTCCAAGATTTACAAATCCCTTTTATTGCAGTTGCAACAGATCTATTGACAGGAAAACTTGTCCTACTAAGATCTGGTCCCATTGCTCCTGCTATCTTAGCTTCTTGCGCCCTTCCACCTTTTTTTACTCCTGTGCATTTATATGGAAAATTGCTTGTCGATGGAGGCGTGATTGACCCTATCCCCGTCTCTGTTGCAAGAGAATTTGAGCCAGAGATCGTGATTACTGTCGATATTTCACCCGAATTAAAATACCAAATGCCAACAAATTTAATCTCTATTACGACACGCTGTAGTTATATTTCATACATCGAATTATCTCACCTAAAAGCGCATCAAGCAGATGTGGTGATTTCTCCAAAACTAAGTGATTCTGGTACTTTCGATGATTCAAAAAATTGGGTTTTGTACGAAGCGGGCAAAAAAGCAGCCCTTGAACAACTCAAGGAAATTAAAAAAAGACTAAAATAAACCCAATCAAAACACGATGCAGCGCACATTTAAGTTCAATAAGTTGATTCGTGATCTTTTGTACGATGACATGATCCAAAATGACACCGTTGTCAAATTAAAAGATGTTTCTAAAGAAGGTTTAATCCTCTACTTTAAAGAAAAAATTCTTGAAGAGGCGCAAGAATTGCAAACTTACATATAAAACATATAAGCTCCCTCCTCAAGCTCCAAAATCTCCATCTTTTAAAAAATCTCCTCAAGACTCACAAAAACAAAAAAATGTAGCATCACGTCCCCAAGATCCACTTCTTTCAAAAAAACTCATTCAACAACAAACACCTAATGTCCAACAAGATCCTCAAAGTGCAGCTTACCTAACGCAAGAAAAGCCTATTTCTACAGATTTTCAACCTGTTGATCCTGCAACACTAAAAAAGCCGCCTAAAAGAGATGATCTCCCTACTCCTGGAACAAAAATTCTATTTTTTGATCAACAAGGTAATAAACTTTCAGGCATTGTTCAAGGATTTGATTATAAAGGACGACCTGTTGTTGATGTCAATGGTCATCGCCATATCATTACCGATTCTGAATTGCAACAAGCACTCTTAACTCAACCTCAAACTTTTTCTTTAACTAAAATTCCTCAAAACCAGATTTACAAACCTAGCCAAAAATTTATTGCTCATATGGAAACTGCACTTAATCAAAAAGTCGTAGGAAATCAAACGGCAAAAGATTACTTAGATCAATTATATAG
>JAAKFQ010000033.1 GCA_011064725.1 Chlamydiota bacterium
AGAGTCTATTTTTTTAAATCCTTTTGAAATGCAATTTGATCAAGCGCAAGAATTTGAAATTCATTTCTTTGGATTTGATACCTTTGAGCTTGTTACAATGGAGCTATTTTTTAGATTGAATCAAGATCTTGTTGTCTATGCGTTTTATCCCACTTTTGAACTTTTACAAGACAGTATGCAAAACCCTCTTCTTTTTTCATGTACACAATTTTTGAAAAAAACCCTCCATCTTTTAGATCGTTACCAAATTGATCTAAATGTGCACCTTAGCGTGCCACAAAACTTAAAAAAATATATCCCTGAGCATGTGGATTTTATCGCGTCTGAAGAGGTCAAAGAGACCTTTTTGAAAAGAGTGCAAATCGATCTTATAACCAATCAAAAAACAGCACTTAGCGTAGATGAATCCATTTGTATCAAGGTAGCAAAAGATAAAATGCGCGAAGTGGAGGTGTTTCTAGAATATGTAGAAGATTTTTTAAGGCTGCATCCTGAAAAAAATGCACAAGATATTCTTGTACTTGTCCAAAATTTAGAAAGCTACGTACCTAGTATTCAAGCAGTATTTCAAAATCCACATGTTCCTTTTTCGTTTCAAGTTTTAAAAGAACAAACAAAAAGTTCTTTTTTAACACTGTTTTTTCATTTTTTAGACCTTGCCTATAGCCCCTTTGAAAAAAAACATATTTTTGATCTTTTAAATCATCCAATGATCTATCAAAAACAAGGGCTAAAGCCTGAGGATTTAAAACAGGTTGAAAAAAAGCTCAAAATCTCTTTTGGGCTTAATAGCAAGCATCGAAAAGAAAGCTTTTTTGCAGATGGCATCAAGCAGGTTCCAGAATTTGAAAAATTCACATTTTCATCCGCCTATGAACAGTTTTTAGACGCTCTTTTGGATGCCAAAGAAAATCTGTTTGACAAAACACTCGATACGTTTGGCAAAATGATGAATTTTGTCACACAGCTCTATAAAGATTTTGAGCCATTAAGGGATGATGAAAAACAACCTGTGTTTATCTGGTGTGATTTATTGATACAATTTTTAGATACTTATTTCTTTATCGATTTTGATGATGAAGATGCAAATCATTCTTTAGAAGCACTGCAAAAAGCGCTTGGTCGTTTTTCTCAGTATGAGCACAGAGTTTCATTTGCGCATTTTTATCAGCAGCTAAAGGCTGCTTTATTTAAGCAGCATCAGCGCTTTTTTGAAGCAAAAAATGGAATCATTTTTGCACCCCTTGATATGCAATTTGTTGTCCCAAAAGAAATGATTGCAATGATGGGATTGAGAATGGATGCGTTTTCAAATCTAGAGGCAAATGAAAAGGCAAGACACTGTTTTTTAAAATCACTGCTTGCTTCAACAGCGTGTTTTTTTGCAAGTTTTTCAAAAGAAGATATGGATGAAAATCCCGCGCTTTTTTTAAAGGAGTTTTGTACAGCTTACAATATCCCTATTCAAAAGACACCAGATTTTGTGTTTGATAAAACGAAAAATGTCTCGAGCTTCTTTAAAGACTATATCTTAAAACATCCCACCCAAAAAACGCCTGTTGCTGTGGTAGAATCTAAACCATCCATTACAACATTTAAAGAATTGATTTCGGTCTATACACATCCATTAAGAGCGTATTTTCAAAATCAAAACATTTTTTTTGAAAGACAAAAGCAGAGCTTTGATCTGTTTTTATCTCCTTTTGAAAAACAAAAAATAAGAGAAGACATTGCGCATCAAAGCAGCATTGGGATTGAAAGTCTACCCGTAGGATTTATGGAAAAAGTGGCGCTATTTGATCTTGAAGAGAGTGCATTTGCAATAGAGCAGCACTTAAAACGACTTGATTTAAGCAAAAACGATCTTTTTTCTTTAGAGTTTGAAATGGGTGTGCTCCATAACTTATCAAAAAAAGGAGCATTGATCTTTTCAAAACAAAAACCCATTGCCAATTTCAAAGCATTAGTGACACTTTTAGCATGTGAAGACAAAATTTCCAATACGGCTTATCTTGTAGATCTGAATATGACCCAAACACTTGAAGTAAAAGATACGAAAAAACATTTAAACAATCTTATAGACTTAGGCTTGTATCTTTTAAAAGAGCCTACGCCTTTTTTCTTGGAAATGATCATGCCTATTTTGAACAAACGAGCGGCTGATTTACAAAAAATACTCAAACAAAAACAGACAAGTATGTTTGTTGATCCCTACCTCCTCTATTTTTTAAAAGAGGACCAACAGTTTGATACAGATGCATTAATTGAGCGTTTATATGATCCTATAAAAACCACTTTTGAACCCCTTTTGGAATATGCAAAATTTTAAAGTTTTAGATGAGAAATTAGACTTAAACCAGTCTTATTTTCTAGAAGCTTCTGCAGGAACAGGTAAAACCTTTTCCATTGAACATTTTGTCGTGCGTCAAATTGTGGAGAGGGGTCTTTCCATCGAAAAAATCCTTGTTGTGACGTTTACAAATAAAGCCACACAAGAGCTTAAAACACGTCTTTTTGAAAATTTACAACAGATTAAAAAAGTACTCACTTCAAATGAAAAAACGCCTTTTGAATATGTGAAATACTATCAAAAAAGCGAAGACAGAGCGCTTTTTTTAAAGCGTTTAAATCATGCTCTACTCTATTTTGATCAGTGCCAAATCTTTACTATCCATGCTTTTTGTCATGATCTTTTAAAAAAACATTTTTTATACCAACTTAATCTTGTCGAACATTCTCAAGACATGCAATTGATGTATGATTTTTTCTATGTAGGTATTGATCATGAACATTTTTTCCCCTCCCAAATCCTCAAAGTGATTCAAACATTTGGATTTAATGAAAAAAATTTGCTTTTAGAGATCGCAAGAATTGAATCAGAGCATGTCAGTTTTTCTAAGCTACCTAATCGAAAAGCTGTGTTAAAACAACTTAAAGAAAATCTAAAAGCTCTATTTTCAAATATTGAGGTAGAAAAACTGCAAAAAGATATTTATGCGCTTGGTAGCATCTATTGCAAAGTCTTAACAAAAACAGGCGCGCTAGATTTCAAAAATGAAAAAAGACTAGAGAGTTTTTTGCGTCTTGTTAAAGACAACAATTGGGATGAAGAGGCTTTTTGTCAACTTGCGTATGATGGCTTGATTTTTGATCTATTTAAAGAGAAAAAACAGCGCTTCAAACCTATAAAACTCCACTATCCCCATCTTTTAGAGAACGTATTAAAGGACATACAACCTCTCTTGAAGTTCGAATCGGAACCAAAATGGATTTTGTATCGCTTAGCAAAAAGTTTAAGGGCCTTTTTAAAGCAAAACGCCAAAAGACAGCTCTTTTATCACTTTGATGATCTGATTGAAACGCTGTTGGAAAAAATTCAAGATCCGGAAGAAAGAGAAAAGATTCAAGAGCTTTTTGAATACGTGGTCATCGATGAGTTTCAAGATACAGATTCTGTGCAATTTCAAATCTTTTATACGCTGTTTATCAAAGAGCAAAAGGTGCCCATTTTTTTAGTTGGAGATCCTAAACAAAGTATTTATGGGTTTCGAAAAGCAGACGTGTATGCATTTTTTCAAGCAAAAGAACTTTTTTGTAAAGAAAATCAGTTTCATTTGACCACAAACTTTAGATCCCAGCCTAATTTGACTCAAGCGCTTAACCATTTTTTTTCTTTAGCAAAAGATAAAACCTATCTTTGGTTACCAAAAGAAAACAAAACGCTCCCTTTTCATTTCACAGAGCCTAAATGCAAAACAACAAAAAAGGATCCAGCGCTGCATTTTATGCTCATTGATCAAACGGACGCTCATCTTTTTGCAAACATATATCGCCATATGTGTGATTTACTTGAAAAAGGGTATCAATTTGAAGATATGGCTATCTTAGTCAAAGATCGCAATCAACAAGAGAGTATCTACCAATTTTTAAAAAGCAACAGGGTGCCTTGTCAGTTGCAAAAAGAAGTTGTGCTCAAAAAAAGCCAAGTATTTTGGCACATCAAAGCCATTGTTGAAGCGATCCAAAATCCTGAAGATATAAATATAGTCAAAAAATTGATGATGATTATTTATGTTCATCAAGAAAAAGCAAACTCAGATGCTTACCTTTCCCACCTTATTGAAACGTTGCTCAGAGCAAAAGCCCTTCTTTTAAAGTCAGGGCTTATGGCGTCAGTGTATTATTTTTTATGGCACATAGATGCAATTTCTTTTTTGGTGCATATGGAAAATGGTAAAGAGATCTATTTGGAATTGGTAGATGCTCTTGGCTACATTGCAGAAAAAGGTATTCAAGAACAGTGCGATCCGTTTTTGCTTTTAGATTTTATCGATTCTGTAGAAGAGCATCGCCTATCCAAAAAAAGCGCGCAAAAAGGGGTGATTATAACCACGATTCATAAAAGCAAGGGGCTTGAATATCCTATTGTTTTTGCGTTGGGTGTGATGCAAAGAGTTATAAAACAAAATAAGGTGCCACTTCAAGAACTCGAGGATTTGGATGCAGAAAAGTTGCGTGCGCTTTATGTGACTCTTACACGAGCAAAAGAAAAAGTGTTTGTCCCATTGGTGTTGAAAGAATCATCTAAAATGACTTTAGGTGTAGCCAGCCCTATAGAAGTTTTTATCGCGCATATTCAAGCAAAAATGGAAAACACGACATATCAACAAGCATTGCAACATTTAGACTATGCATTTTTTGCAAAACAACTACAAACACTTCCCTTTACCACGCTAGATCCTGTAGTTCCTGTTGACATCATGCCTCAAAAAAAAGAGAAAATAGAAATTATCCCACACATCAAACCTGCGCTTAAAAACACGTTTGAAGATTTGAGCCTTATGTCCTTTTCTCAACTTACAAGTGATCTGGCCAATGTAGATAAAACACACATTGAAGCTATCGATTTACCCAAAGGACCGCTTGTAGGCACCTATTTACACGATTGTCTGAAAATCTGTTTTTTAACAAAAGTCTATCAAAACCCCAACTTCAAGAAAATTGAAGCTATTGCAAATAGACAAGTTCCAAAAAGTTTTTTGGAAGAATATGGCACGCATTTTTGCGCATTAATAGAAAAAGCGCTTTTGCTTCCATTGGATATTGAGGGTAAAAGCATCCATTTACAAGAAATACCTTTTACTCACATTTTTGCAGAAACAGAATTTTTGTTTATCCACCAAAACAACTATTTTAAAGGCTTTATAGATCTTATATTTATGTATGAAAATAATTGGTATATCGTAGATTGGAAAAGTAATATACTCATATCATATACCCAAAAAGAGATGCAACAAGAGATGCAAAGACACAATTATATGCTGCAAGCCAGTATTTATGAAAAAGCACTTGATTTACAAAATAAACCTGTCAAAAAAGCCTTTTATGTCTTTTTGAGAGATAGCAAACTTGTGGCCTTTACTCCAAAACCCCTAGAAGAGTGCTTATGATCGATACATCTATTGAATCTCACCTTGCTAAAAGGCTGTGTCAAAAACTTAAATTAGATGAAACGCATCTTTTGTTTTTTATTTTTTTATTTGCCGCTGCAAAAGAAGGTCATCTTTGCACAGAATTTATTCCATCGATTGCGCCAAGCCTTCCTTCCTTAGAATTGGAAGACACAGATTTTCAAATCATTAGAGAAAGTTACCTAGAACTTAAGGAAAAAGATCTAGCTCCCTTTGTATTTTTTGAAGGTCATCGTGTCATGTTAAAAATTCAAAAAGAGATGCAAGAAAAACTCTACATGCATTTTTCTCGTTTAATTGAAAAAAACTTAAAACTCATTACAGGAGGTCCTGGGACAGGTAAAACCACCTATATTCAAAACTATTTAACAACGCTTGAAAATACAACACGCATTGCGCTTTTAGCACCTACAGGAAGAGCAGCATGTCATTTGAGTCAAAAAGTCCCTAAAGCGGCTGCATCGATGACATTGCATCGTTTTATCCATCAGTACAAACAAAGCTTTGCTTTTGATGTCATTGTTGTGGATGAAAGCTCTATGATCGATGTGCATCTCATGTTGCAGCTTTTACAAGGGATTAAAGAAAACACCCAGCTCATACTTGTTGGCGATCCTTATCAATTGCCAGCTATTGAAAGTGGGTCTGTGTTTTTAGATTTTGTCAAAATATGCCAAAAAAAATACCCACATGCAATTGTAGAACTCAAAAAAAATTATAGAACCAAGTCCAAACAAATCCAGGCATTTTCAGAAGCACTTTTGGAACAAAACACTCATTTTTTAAACACTATTTTTTCAAAAACGTTAGATGATATTGTCCCCCTATCCATCATAGATGCTCAAAAAAAAGCGCATGCCTTTTTTTATACGCTTTCTCAAATACAAGAGCCTAAAAATTTTTTCGAAAAGCTCAAAGAATTTGTGATGCTCTCTTGTTTTAATCATGGGATATTTGGAGTGCAAAAGAGTAATGAAGAGATTTTTCAAATGTTAAAAGAGACTCATCAAACAAAGCTTTGCCTTCCTGTATTACTTACCCAAAATATGCATTCTTTGGAGCTATTTAATGGGGATGTGGGCATGCTTGTTCTAGAAAAAAAGCATGCGTATCGATGGCATCTGGCATATGTCTATTTTATCACAAAAGGGCGCATCCAAAAATACTTAGTGCATACTCTACCTTCAATCAAATTGGCATTTTGTCTTTCTATTCATAAAAGTCAGGGAAGTGAATATGACGATGTGCTTTTAATGCTAGACAAAGAGGCACATCTTTTTGGAAAAGAGCTACTTTATACAGCTGTGACACGCGCCAAATCCAAGCTTTATCTAGTGGGTGAAAAAAAAGAATACGCACTCATAGCAACACAAAAAACTTGCCGCTTATCTCAACTGCAAACCGCATTTGCCTAAAAACCTGAGTAAGACGCAACATAAAAAACCGCTCAAAAGGAACTTGTCTACTTGGCGTTGTCATAACAAAAAATTAAAAACAATTTTATAACAAGTTGTCAAGTATTTTTATTCTTGATGAGGGAGTTTTCTGTGGATACGTTTTTCTGTTAAGAAAAATGCCAACACAAATGAAGCAAGGTAGGATAAAGGAAGTCCGATGAGTGCCTTATGATACATTGATAAGCTATAAACAGGCACGCCTTGCGTGGTTTGTCCATCCCAAAGGTAGACGAGGATTAAACCAATCAAGGGTTGCATGATACAACCTCCAACAAATGTGGCAAAGTTAATGAATGCAACAGTTGTGCCTTTGGTTTCGGGTTGATTATGAGCGACTGCTAAAGAGTAGGTGAAAATTTGTGATGATGTAAAAAATCCCACCAAAAATAGGCTTGAAAACGTAAACCACGGGTTAAGGTGTGGAATATAGAGAACAGGGATCAAACATAAACAGGCTAAAAGGGATCCGATGATAATCAAGGTCTTTTTTTTGAAGATTTTTTTGGATACAAAATAGCCCATCAAAGGACCACCCACGATCCAGCCAATAAAAATCATAGAAATGGCAAATCCAGCCAGTTCCTTATCAAAAGCGTGAGCGCGCTGTAAAAAAGGCACACCCCAAAATCCTGCAAAGGCCACTGTTGTCAGATAAGTTAAAAGTGCAATGATGGCATTGAGCCACGTTTGAGCGTGTGTAAACACCTCTTTTGAGTTTTTTAAAATGGTCGTAAATTTGGGTCTTTTATGTTCTAATTTCTGCATTTTTTTAGGTTCAGAGCGCAAAATATAAAAAAAGATCACGGAGAGAATCACACCAAAGACACCCAATAAAACTAGAGGGATTTCATAACCAAAATGTTTAGCAAGCAGTCCAAAAGGTCCTTGTCCCAAAAATGGGCCTAACATGCCTAGTGAATTAACAAGGGGAATGAGCAGAGCTGCTTTTTTTTCTGCAAACCAGTGCGTGGAGACATACATGGCACCTAAAAACGCAAAAGAAGAACCAAATCCCATAATGAACCGGCTAAGATATAAAATCCATATCGATTGTGCAAGTCCAAAACCAATCGCTCCAATGCCACAAATCAAGCTGGCAAAAGTGATCAATTTGCGGGCAGAAAATCGATCCATTAAAAATCCCACAGGCAATTGCATCGGTGCATAGGCAAATAAGTAAAATGCAGAAATGAGTCCTAAAACGGAGGCATTAACATGAAAAGTGCCCATCAGTTCTGGAACAATGACCGAAGGAAAGACGCGTAAAATGTACTCGTAAAGATAAAACATGACAGCCAAGATCCAGATCGTCCAGCGCATGTTTTTGATTTTATCTTCCATAGTCGTTATCCAATACCAATAGTAAAAATTAATTATACAAATTTTTCTTCACTTTTTCAAGCAAAACTGACGCTTAAGCGTCAGTATAATCTCGTTTTCAATCTTGCTAACCAAAATGGTTAGCTGCAATTTCATATGGGGCTGTTTGCACAGCCCCCTTAACTTCATTCAGATTGAAAATTTTGAATCCAATTTGCACATTTAATTTTTACTATTGGTATAAGTCAGGGCGTACGTTTTTTGCAAACTCTAAAAGGTTCAAGCGTTTTTTATTGATTTTTGCCTCAAAAAGAGTGGATTTAAGCTTAAAAAATACCAGCTTGAATTGTTCGATATTGCGTTTTGAAAAATAGGGCTCTAATCGATCTTCTTTGACATTTCTAGATTTAAAACTCTGAAGCCATTTAACCAGCGCATCCACATCGATAGAAATGATCCATCGATTGAGCTCTTCTAAAATAAGTGGAGGCATTTTACGTGTGCCTAATTTATAAAAAAAAGGACTTTTTTGTAAAAAACGTGCCTTTGAAAAAAAACGTGTTTTTTGAAAAAAACCTTTCTTTTCCCAATCAAATTTTAAAGGTAAACAAATATCAAATTGACACACTACACTTTTTTCAACGGCTTTGAAAACAGCAATATCTTCGAAAGATTCTTCAATTCCAAGCATTAAAATAAGACATGCACTTTTCCAAAAATTCAACACATCCACTTTTGAAAATGGAGGTTTATTCAATGATTTGATGGCATCTTGCTTAAACCCTAAGACTTTGATAAAAAGAGTCGGGGTTTTAGCAATGAGAAATTCTTGTGCATTTGTAAGTTTTAATACGCCTTCCATAATCTCATAACTTAAAAACGCATCCACGTTTTGGTCTTCTAAATAGGTTTTTTCTAAGAAGTTATATGTAGATTTTGGTTTTGTTTGTGGAGCAATAAAAGAGATCGTATGAGTATCGATAAATGTTTTTAAAGCGCACTCTCGTGTTTTGACATGATACTTTTGCAAAGAAAAACTAAGTTCTGGAAAAAAAGCATAAAATGCGTCTAAAAGGGGATCTAAATGCATATGCACCTTCTTTAAGGCGCCTTGTTTTTGAAACAGTTCAAAAGGAATTTCAAACGTTTCAGATTTAAGATATGGCATAGAATTTATAGGGACAACCAGCGCACTATCTTCTAAAAAATATTGCAACTCATCAATAGATCCAAGTAAACGGTGTTTTGGAAAATTTGCATGAAAAAAATCCAACACAAAA
This sequence comes from Chlamydiota bacterium, assembly GCA_011064725.1. Lineage (NCBI taxonomy): Bacteria > Pseudomonadati > Chlamydiota > Chlamydiota bacterium. The sequence goes on from JAAKFQ010000033.1 coordinate 9,529, forward strand.
GCCTGTGTAAATTCCGCGTTTTTGTAGATCCATAAAGCTTGATCCTTAGGCTCGATAGAAAATTGCGGGAAATACTTTTCCAAAAAGGCTTTTTTAATCCCCACATCAAAGGGGATTTCTTTAAAAGAATCCTCCAAAACCACATAGACTTTTGTTCCTTTCAAAAAGACAAACTGACGATTCTGCACACACACATAATCCATTTTTTCTTCTAAAAGAATCGTTGTTCCATGCTGTTTGATGAATACGCAAGGAGTTGTATTTTGATCAAAGATCAATACAAAATCTTTGTTGTGCACACAAAAATTATGCATCTCGGTATAAGGATCTAGCGGAAGCTTGGCTTTTTCAAGCATCAGAGTTTTTAACGTGTCAAATTTTTCTTGCGTGGCTGTTTGGAAAGGACTTGCGAACAGCAAAAAAGGAAAAAGCCAAAAGATCAGTTTATTCACTGACATTACGCACCCCCTCCCATTTATATGAGGGCTGCAAGGAGCCATTGACTGCGTCTTTCTCCTCAAGCAACTCCAAGGAGTTGCTTTTGTCGAACATCCTTGTCTTTTGCACCTTTCGCTCCTCCTCTAAATAAAATGTATTGCGTAACATCAGTTATTCATCTTCAATCAATGGGGGTAAAACGAGCACGGTTTTTAAGTTTTCAAAATCTACCAACGGCAGGGCTTCAACAGTATACGCGATATCGTTTTCTTTTTCAAAATCCACCAAAACACCCACCAAAAGCCCTTCTTGAAAGATGCCATCGTAACCTGTTGTGACAAGCAAATCCCCAACCTCTAAAAGAGGAGGGCTTTCAAACTTAAGCTGTGTTTGCATGGGTTGATAAGTCAGTAAATTACGAGCAGGTCCATAATCATCTGCAAAATCGTATTGAAATCCAACGCCCAAAAGCCGTCTTTTTTGAAATTTGGATTGCATCCCTTGGATATGTCCTTTTGCCAAATGGTGCTGAGCGCTTTTTTGATGCAAGTTTTGTTCCAACTGGTGCAGCAAGAGCTTTTCTTTGGATGAAATCGCTGGATTTTGTAAAAGTAGATTTACGCTTTGTCTAGCTGTTAGCACCTGAATAGAGCCGCGCTCTAAGCGCACAGAGACGTTGAGTTGGGGGTTGCTTAAAAGACGCACAAGGCTTGTCTTTTTGTTGACTTTTTCCACAACGCCAATCGCCAGATTTCCAAAACACACCACGCTCTTTTTTTTCACAATAGGGCAGTTCTGCTCTCCTACATCAATCCAGCAAAAGGTGGTATTTTGCGGGGGATAAAAAATGACATTGGCATGAGCTAAGGCATCTGTGCTTTTCAACTGTTTGCATTGCAAAAGCGCTGATTCTAATGTTTGATTACGTTGTTCCAAAAGATGGATTTTGAGATCTTTTTCTTTAGGGTCGACAGATTCTGTACGGATTTTGGCAATGCTCACAAGTTTTTCTTGCAATGACCACTGCTTGACTTGAAACACAAAAAACAATGTGAGCAAAAACAACCCAAAAACAAGCGCCTTTTTCATACAACGAACACCTTATAAAAACAGAAGGTAAACTCATTATACACATTTGGCGTTATTTCTAAAGACATGGCGATGATGGGTCGCCACATTTAAGCGATGATCAGTCGCTAAAATGTCTATGGAGGATTTTAGTGTTGTTCAAGGTTGGTAAACATTTGAACTTACGCGTTGTTGTAGGATGGTTGAATCTTCATATATGTTTTGCATTGGATGTGTCAACATGCGATTGACAACACCAGCAACAGCTTTTGCTACTTCCTGTCCACCAATAAGAAGGCCCAATTTAAAGACGGTTTCAAATTGAAAAGGTTTTTTGGTAAGGTAGCTAAGGGCTAAGTATGTAGCCACAAAAGGCAAGGCTTGTAAAATGAATAGGAGTCCTGAGCGCGATTCTTTTTTTACAAATTGCCTTAAAGCGTGTGTTTTGGGAGATTGTACGGTGCTTTTAGGAGGAAGCTCTGGCTTAACAAAAGATTTTTTCAGGTACGTTTGAATATGTCTTTCAAGATGATATGCAAGAATATAGGCGCCGCTAAGTATTAAGATGCGATCTTTTGAAAAACCAAGGGGAGTACTTGCATATTTTGCAAAGGCGATTAAGCTCAAGCCTTCTAATAAAAACCCACGTTGTTGAAATGAAACAGAAAATACCACACAAATCTCCAAATTTTTTAAGCCACATTTTACCAAAAAAAGGCATTTCTAACAATCAAAAAAAATGCTAAAATCGACTTTATACCAATGGTAAGAATGAATTTTACAAATTGGATCCAAGATTTTCAATCAGAATGAAGTCAAGGGTGCTGCTTAAGCAGCACCTATGAGATCGAAGTTAGCCACCTAGGGGGCTGCTTGGACAGCCCCTTTATTGGTTAACAAGATCGAAAACAATATTCTGACTGAAAAGAAGGAGTTGAATTTGTAAAATTCTTTTTATTATTGGTATTGGGGGTGTTAGCTCAGTTGGTAGAGCGCAACAATGGCATTGTTGAGGTCAACGGTTCGATCCCGTTACACTCCATTCTTTCATTTTCTGTAAAAGAATTTCTTGATTTTCAAAGCATGTATGGCACTCTGGCAGAGAATGTAAAAACATTTGGCCATAGGATTTTTTTAATAGTCTGTTATCTAGTATCAAAACAATGCCGCGATCTTGACGAGAGCGAATAAGCCTGCCAAATCCTTGTTTGAATTTGACAATGGCTTTGGGAATGGCTAGTTCTAAAAAAGGATCTTTTCCTTCATTTAAAAAAGATTCTTGACGTGCTTCGAAAAGAGGATGTGTGGGTACCTTGAAAGGAAGCTTTGTGATGATCAGAGATTGCATGTGGCCTTTGGTATCCACGCCTTCCCAAAAAGAATCGGTGCCAAAAAGAATGGTTTTTTCTTCTGCTTCAAATGCTTCTAAGAGTTTGGGTTTGGGTAAATCTCCTTGTTTTAGGAGGATAAAATCGGTGTTGGTTTCCTCCATTTTGTCGTAAAATCTGTGGAGCATTTCAAACGAGGTAAAAAGAATAAAGGTTTTTCCTTGTGTGTGTTTGACTGTTTGCCAAACAAGATCGATGGAGCGTTCCAAAAACGCATGTTCGTTTGGTTGAGGGTGAGGGTTAGGAATGGCTAAAAAGACCTGATTTTTAAAATCAAAGCATGGGGGATATTGGCATTCGATAGGTTCATAAGAATCAAGGCCGAGTTGGGTTTTGAAAAAATCAAAGTTTTGATTTGTTGAGAGCGTGGCGCTACATAAAATCACACTTTCCATTTTTTCAAAAAGCAATCTTTGTAAAAGAGGGGCGATCTGTTTAGGAGCACTATAAAAACAGAGCGGATGTTTTTCAAAAAAATAGACACTGTCATCGTTTAGGTCGGGCTCTAAAAGATGTTCAATGTCTTCTTGCAGGTGTTCTAAGTCTTCTTTTTGGGCGAGAAAATCCGTCACATCGATGTTTTTATCGAGCGTTTTTATGTCTTGGATCAAATGATCGAGTTGTGTTGTGAGGGTTTCTGTGAGAGTGAGGGTATGTGTAATCATGGAGTCTACAGGAGCAAAAAAAGTTTTTTTGGTGATGCGTGGGGGTTGATTATGTACATGCTCTTTTAGAGCATCGAAAAGATCAAAAATAGCTTCTTGAAGTTTTAAAAATAGGGGTTTGATGTGCATTTGTATGCGATCGAGATTTTCTTTGGGATCAAGATGCACGAGTTTTTTTTCCAAATGTGTAAACAGAGATTGTTTTGAGCTCAATTTGACAATTTGCAAACATTTTTTTCGATCTAAGTGCTTGGAAAAAACTTTTGTGGCCACGTCTTCTAAATGGTGTGCTTCATCTAATATCAGGTGTTCAAAAACAGGAAGTATGGCACTTTTTTCTTCTAAGAATTTATGTTTTAAATCGAGCAAAAGCAAATGGTGATTGGTGATAATTAGGCGCGCTTTTTGCACCCGTTTTTTGTTTTGAAAAAAGAAACATTCTTTAAAAAAGGGACAGCGTTTTTGTTCGCACGCTTCTTGTTCACAAGCGATTTTGTGTTTGATAGTATCGCTCACATGCAAAGCATTAGTATCGCCTGTTTGCGTGGTTGTCATGAAATGTTCGAGTGTTTCATGGGCTTCTGTATGAGGGTCTAAATCATGAAATTTACGCAAACAGAAAAAATTATTCATGCCTTTGGCAATTTCTATGGGAAGATCAAAATCCAAGGCTTGTTGCAAAATAGGGATTTCTTTTTTGATGAGCTGGTCTTGTAAATTGAGCGTGTGTGTCGAGATGACAATTGTAGTGTCAAAATGTTTGATATGCAGCATGGCACAAAGCAAGTAGCACAGCGATTTTCCAATGCCGGTAGGCGCCTCTATTAAAGCGTGTTTATGGGTATTGAATGCTGTTGCAATTTGTTTGACCATCTCTTTTTGATCGAGACGTTTTTCAAAAGAGGGTATTATTTTGGCAAGAGGGCTATCGATATCTAAAAAGCAAGAGAGTGTATCAATATCTAATTGATCATCTTGGTGTATTTTCATTCAGATTCTAGAAGATCAAGGAAGGCTTTGAGCTGTTTAGCGCGCGTTGGGTGGCGCATTTTTCTCAAAGCTTTGGCTTCAATTTGGCGGATCCTTTCGCGTGTGACTTTGAATGTGACTCCTACTTCTTCAAGCGTTTTGGGTTTGCCATCAGCTAGACCAAAACGTTGAATGAGGACCGTTTTTTCCCTTTCTGTGAGGGAGTTTAAAACGCTGTTGATTTTATCTTTTAAAATGGAATAGCTTGCAGCATCTGCAGGAGATTCCACACTTGTATCTTCCAAAAAGTCTCCAAACTGACTCTCGCCGCCTTCGCCGACTTCTGCCTGCAGCGAGATAGGATGTTGTGCAATTTTGTAAATTTCGCGGATGCGATCGGCCGTCATCCCCAATTCTTCTGCAAGTTCTTCTGGAGTGGGTTCACGTCCTGTTTCCATCATGAGTTTTTTGGCACCTCGAAGCACTTTGTTGATGGTTTCGATCATGTGCACAGGAATACGGATCGTTCTTGCTTGATCCGCAATGGCGCGTGTGACAGCCTGTCTGATCCACCAAGTGGCATAGGTAGAAAATTTGTATCCTCGGCGATATTCAAACTTTTCCACAGCTTTCATAAGGCCCATATTTCCTTCTTGGATCAAATCCAAAAAGCTAAGGCCTCGATTGGTGTATTTTTTTGCAATAGAGATGACAAGACGTAAGTTAGCTTCCACCATTTCGCGCTTTGCTTCTTGGTTTTTGTCCATCCATCGAAGTAGCATGCGCACATCTTTTCTAAACTCTTCAAATAAACGTCCAGCACCCAATTCACGCTTAAGAAGTTTTCGTTTTGATGTGAACAGTTTTTGCATGGCGTATTTATTTTTTTCTGCCCGTTTTTCTAAATCTCGAACCTCATTTTCAAGCTTTAAAAAACGATCATAGGCACGCAAAATCACTTCGCCAAAGTCATCAAGAGGACCGGTTCTAAAATGAAAGAGTTTTAAATAGGTTTGTGTACGAATACGATTTTTTTCAATCTCTTCGTTGAGTTTTATGGCTTCTTTTTCTTTAATT
>JAAKFQ010000034.1 GCA_011064725.1 Chlamydiota bacterium
ATAAAATAGACTAAACTCATCACCTTGGAGATTAGTTTGTAGATTACTGCCAGAGGTAACATTTGTGGTAAGATTGATAGTTCCCTCAAAGATGCCAGTATTGTTACCAGTTTCCGTTAGATCTGCTGTTGCAAAAACTGTTCCGCTTGTTGTAGATGTTGCACTAGCAGTAACTATTTCAGCAAAATTTAAATCAAAATTAGCAATGCTGTCATGTACTATTATGTTCAGATCAGGGGAATCTACCGAGCCACTTATTGTAACATTTTCATTTGAAACATTTGAAATGTCCCTAAATGAAACGTGATTTGTCCCAGCTACAAGTGGGAAGGTACCAGTTTGGCTAAATACATCTTGTAGGATAAATCCCGAAGTTCCAATTGATAAGGCTAAAACTAGAAAAACTAAAAGTTTTGAATGATTCTTTAGACTTGTTTTATTATTTATGCTAAACCACCTGCCGTTTTAGTAAAATATGGTGTTTGAATCACCATATCATTATTTGAATTTAATAATTTAATTTCGATCAACTTTCTTCCCCCAGAGTTAAACTAGGAACGGTAAATATTAATGATTTATTCCTCATATTAGTAATAACGGCACACAGTATGATATATTGTTGTTATTAATTGTGCTAAGTTTTTAGCTGGATAGCTAACACACAATTTCATACTTTAAGAACGAATCAAGGTTTTCGATATTTAAGACAATTTACTTAATTTTCAGGTTTGTTTTTTGGCTCCTCTATGCTACTTGAATAATGCCGTTTGAAATTAAGTATTGAAGGCCGTTAACAAACTCTAGATCGGAGATCAAGTCTTGTGACCACCATTCGGCGTTATTTTTTACCCAACCTGGGATCTCACCACTTGATTCAGAGGAAGCCTCTGTTAATGGAATTATAATGTACTTGTTTTGAATCATATATTCAAGTCCTTTTGCAAAGTCTTGGTCTGTAATTAGCCCACCTGCCCACCATTCTGCGTTATTTTTAATCCAACTTGGTAAAACTATCTTTGGGCTTGATGGAATTAATTTCTCAATTTCAGAAATTTCTTCTATTGTGATCTCCTTTGAGATATCTTCAATCACCTCATGCTCCTCAATTGCTTCTTTGGCAATATAACGAAAACGGGTAATGATTTTTTCCGTTTGCATTTGCGCTTTTTCAATGCGTTTTGAAATTTCCACCTCTTCTTCACGTGTGAGTAGAGGAACAGAACCCATTTCTTTGAGATACATGCGCACAGGATCATCGGAAGAACCATCGGATTTTTTATGGATGGTCTCCAATTCCTTGGCTTCTTTTCGGCGTTCTTTTTGTTTTTCGACTTCCAGCTGATTGAGGATTTGAATATCTAGGCCAATCAAGTAAATCAAGACACTATCGATTTCTTCAGGAGAATCGAAATTCATGGGCAAGATTTCATTGATCTCTTCGTAGGTAATATGTCCCTGTTCTTTTGCAAGCTGAACAAGTTCTTCAATTTTTTGCTGATGCTGAGGATGAAAAGGGGCATTTTGGGATGTTGTCATTGTATGCTAGTGTAAAACATATAAGATCAAAAAGAAAGGATTCCCTTTCTTTTTGATACATTTTTTTTCAAAAAAAAATTATTCTTGTGGGCTTTGAGTGTCAACAAGCTGTTTTTCTAAATCGTCTATTTTTTTCTGATATTCAGCAAGTTGTTCATCAAATTCTTCCTGCAGGGCCACACGTTGCTCTTCAGATAGCTCTGCAAAAATTTTATTTAATGAAACCTTTTTCTCTGTTTCTTTTTCAATTTCATTTAAAATTCTTTCTGTAGATGGAGGTTCTGAAGAGTCTTCTTCAGAAAACCCAAAATTAAAACTTGCAAACAGTAAACTTAACATTAATGTTTTTTTCAGCATAAACAACCCCTTGTGAGTTTTAGTATATAACTAATGTTACACAATAAATTTTACTTAAGAAGGAAGCGAAAGGGGCAATACGTAGTAGATTGTTCCTTGCAGCCCTTCTATAAGTGAGAGTTATTGTGTAACATTAGTATACAATTTAAGTGAACTTCTTTTTTTTATGCAACCTTCATCTTCTTTATTCTTCTTGTGAATCTGGAGTTTCACTTAGCTGCTCTGTAAGAGTATCGAGATCTTTTTGGGTTTGAGCAATTTCTTCTTGGAAATGCTCTTCAATAGATGCGCGTTGCTCATCAGAAAGTTCGTTAAATAATGTATTTAATGATTCCTGTTGTGTTTGGAGTTTTTCCATTTCTTTAAGAGTATCTTCTTGCTCAGTACAAAACCCTAGACTTATACTCAAGCCCCCCTAAAATCCAGGTTTTTTTTGACATATGGCCTCTTTGGTTGATGTTTGACATCTAATTTACTGACCTTACGCACCACCTTCCATTTATACGAGGGCTGCAAGGAACAATCTACAGCATAGCGCCCCTCGTTCAACTCTCATGGAGTTGAACTTCTGGGACTCTACTTGTATCTTGTCCCTTTCGCTCCTCCTCTAAACGAAATTTACTGCGTAACATCAGTAATTTATGTAACCGTTTTTTTTTATGCAACATCCATTTCTTTTTCTTTAAAAGCTGTTTTTGGATATAAAACCCCTGAACACACACATAAACCAAAAGCCATCCACAACACAGGTGAGGGCCCTAAAAAATAGGCTAAATTTAATCCCAAAGCAGGAGCAAACAGACCTCTAAAACCGACCATCACCAGATTGATAGAGCTAAATAGCGCGCTATTTTTTCCTCCAGAATAATAAGGGCCGGATAGATGCCAGATCATATGGATTGCCGATTGCGCCACACCCTTTGTAAAATAGGCAATGTAAAGGAAAACAAGACCCAAATGCGCACCTTGAATGAGCAGCAAAAAGCCAGCAAAGAGTAAAAAGATGATTGTTGAGAGCTTCTCCATGGAGATTTTGCTCATATATTTTCCCCAATAACGCGAGGAGACTAAGGATCCAAAACCTTTGCAGACAGCAGTCAAAAGTGCAATGTTGACGTAGTTGAGTTTGAGGACATTGACAAGATAGAGCATCATGACGGGGTGAATGAGCATCATGGCGATTCCAAAAACCATGAACCGTACTTGAAATTGACGAAATGGGGCCTCTGTTTTTAAAATATGACCCATCTGTTTGGGGGGATCGAGCAATTTAAAGGGTTTTTTTTCAAAGGCGTTTTTAGGCACCTCGATTTGCATTTGAAAAGGAATGGCTAAGAGTCCAATGAGCGCAGAAAAGAAAAAGGCGCTTTTCCAAAGAGATCCAAGATAGGGATTGATACAAAGTGTTAAAATAAGAGCGATAAAATAGGCCCAAAAAGAACCGATGGAAAAGATTTTGTTGCGGTTTGTTGGATCTAATTTGAGGCGTAAAATTTCACTCCATGCAGGACTTGTGCCTTTTGTAAACAATACGTAATTGGCAGCGACCACAATGATTAACCACGGATTGGGAAAAAAAGGAACTAAAAGCCATAAGATACGCGCGAAGATGCCACCATATTTAATGACACGCAATATTTTAGAAGAGTCTTTTGTTGCAAAATAACTCCAATACATGGCGACAAATGTCACGACAGGATGCAGTGTGGTAAGGAGGATAAGTTGCAAAGTTGTTGCATGTAGCTCTTTGATAAAAATGGGCACGAGCAGAGCATAAAAAAAGACGAGCGGTTCTGAAAAAATTTCAGAGAAGATGACTGCGCGTTTTGTTTTTTTACAAATTTCCATAACGAGGCTATTATACCACACAAGAACTTTATAGAGGAGAGGCCATGCAGCTTGTGGCATTGGATGAAAATCAAAATTTGATACAAGCTTTTGAAGCTAAATCAAAAAAAGATTATCACTGTCCGCACTGTCAAAGAATACTAAGGCTAAAAAAAGGCTTTAAAAAACAGGTGCATTTTTTTCACTTAAGTAAAAGTGATTGCTTGATGGAAGGAAAATCTTTAACGCACATTTCCATCCAGCAAAAATTACAAAAACTCTTTGACGCAGCTGAACTGGAAAAACCCTTTGTGTCCATTGGGCGCATTGCTGATGTGTGCGTAGAGGATAGCAAGTTGATTTTTGAAGTGCAGTGTTCCGCGATTTCGGAGCAAGAAATTAAGCAGCGTACCTCAGATTACCAAAGTTTAGGATATCAAGTGATTTGGATCTTTCATCTCAAGTTATTTAGAAAAAATCGTGTCCCATTTCCTTTTTACTTTACGGATATAGACGAGAGGGAAAAGGGGTCTTTTTTTGATTTTTTTGAGACGCAATGGTTTGAGGTGGATTTTTCAAGAAAATTCATGACGATCGAGTCGATCCCATCACTTCAAATCCCTAAAAATACCATCTATTTTTATCAAGATCGTATCTTTCGTTTTTTGGATGAGTCTCTGCACCTCCATGTGCAAAAATCAAAACTTCAACACTTGTTGCGGTTTTTTTTGTTCAAACGTCTTCAAAAAAGTTTGGATACGTGAGCGATTTTTAAAAGGCTTGAAAAAAATGGGGGGCATTTTGGAATGAAAAAACATTTTTTTATGTGTGGATGGATGAGTAAGTTGTAATTCTAGAGCATGGAGTCCTAGGCGTTTTAAAGGATCTGAATGAGTGCCATATTTTTTGTCTCCGACAATAGGTGTGTGGTTGGCAGCAGCCTGAACTCTAATTTGGTTTTTTTTCCCTGTTTTAAGCTCAAAAGCGACAAAGCTAAATTTTGGGCCCGTTTCGATAGTATTAAAATAGGTAATGGCAAGTTGAATACGCCCACCTGTTGCTTTTGTGACATGCATTTTTGTGTCTTTGCTTTCAAAAAGACGTGTTTTCCACATACCGTGTTTTTTCAACTTTCCTTCTAAAACGGCTGCATAGAGGCGCTTTGCAGATTTTTCAAAAAATTGCTGCTTGAGCGCTTCTTTTGACTTTTGATTAAGAGCAAAGGCCATCACACCTGAGGTGAATTGATCGAGTCTGTGGATAATGTGGACACGTGTTTTGCCAAACATTTTTTTTAAAATGCTATGTGCGCAGTAAGTATTGGTGTTGGAGGCAACAGAAAGCAGGCCTGAGGGTTTTTCAACCACAATCAAATCATCATCTTCGTATAGAATCACAAGATCTTTGAGTTTTTTAGGAGGGCGCTGAGTTAAAATAACCTGTTGATTTGGAAGCACATCTTCATGCAAGTTAACGGCTTTTTTGCCATCGATGCGCACTCTTTTTTGTTCCAGCCATGTTTTAAAGGTGCGATTAGAGCTTGTTGGAAAATTTTTTTTTAAAATGTCTATTAAGGGTTTCATCTTTACACATTATAGTCTTCTTACTATAATAAGTCTTTAATTTTATAAAGGGTGGAACATGGCAGAAGAAGAGAAAAAAGAAGCAAAAAAATTGGCTCCGAAAAAACCAAACGCCAAAAAGCGAGATATGCAAAATGTCAAGAAAAGAGCGCAAGGTCGCATAGTCAAAAAGGAGATCAATACAGCAACAAGCGTATATAAAAAAGGCGTAAAAGAGGATAAAACTGGAGCGCAAGGGTTGTTAAACCGTGTCTTTTCTCTTTTAGACAAAGCTGTGAAAAAAGGTGTGTTCAAACGAAATAAAGCCGCTCGCGATAAGTCTAAACTGCACACACTTTTAAAATAGATAAAGATTTTTTTTATTAGCGGAAAGATGGCTGAGTGGCCGAAAGCACATCCCTGCTAAGGATGCATACCCGCAAGGGTATCGAGGGTTCGAATCCCTCTCTTTCCGTTGTTTTCTTGAATTTTCAACGTTTATACTAATTTTCTATGAAAAAAACTGAAACCTATCTTAGTCTTTGCACACAAGTCTATGATTTAAGTAAACCAACTCCACCTGAAGACGCATATTCTTTTTATCGCTTCTACGTACTAAAAGCAAAAGGGCTGGCACTCGAGCCCATGTGCGGAACAGGACGGTTTTTGCTACCACTTATTGAAGAAGGTTTTGATATACACGGCTTTGATGTAAGTGAACATATGCTAGAAGCGCTACATGCTAAATCAAAACTCAAGAATCTTAAGCCCAATGTTTGGAAGGGTTTTGTGGAAGATTTGAAAAAAAAAGAACGTTATAGTCTTATTTTTATCCCAAGCGGCTCCTTTTGCTTGGTTATCGATCCTGTTGCAGTTAAATCGGTCCTCAAAACATTTTATGACCATCTTGCGGAAGATGGAATTTTACTTTTTGAAGGCGAAACACCAAAAGCAACACCACCTCTTGGCGTTTGGCGTCATTCAAAATGGGTGAGATCTGATGGCAAGATGATTATGCTCTCCCAGCACACAGCCCTTGAGGATGAAGTTTATTTTTCTATTTGTAAATACGAACTCATAGATAACAACAATGTTATCCATAGAGAGATTGAAGAATTAAAAGTCAGACTCTATGAATCAGCGGGATTAATTGCGCTTTTAAAAGAAGTTGGCTTTAGCGAAGTTCGAATCATTAAAGCATTTGATAGAACGAGAACACCGAATAAAAATGATGAGAGTATTGTTTATGAATGCAGAAAATCTTGAACCCAGTTCTGCAACTTAATTTTGATGAACGGTATAAATAGCCCATCTTTTCTTAACCAGGCTAGTTAAGAAAAAATACACTGCTAACTTTTCTTTATAAAAAGTCGATTATTTCCAAAGAGAAAATTTTCCAGTCAATTCTGAGACTTTGTCCCAATCGCCAAACAACACAATGCCAAAATAAATCAAGTCTTCTTCTTTGGTCTGTTTCGTTCTATCGAGCTGATCTTGATAGGTGCCGACAGTCATTGTGTCTGTAAAGTCCACATATTTGATCCCAGCTACGATTGCTTCTCTTCGCAAATTGCGGATTTTGGAGTTGTTGGACCGTAAAATCATAAAAGGCATCTTTGAGATGAAAGGATGAGATTCATTATCCATATCTACATACTCAATCAACTCTAGAGGTTCTTGTTCAATCACAGACCCAAATCCAATTGACATATGCGCAAGAGCGTTCATAACCTTGCCAGGTTCTATGGATTTATTTAATACGGCCACAAGCTTATTATCAAATTGTTTGGTCATAATATTTCTACCTTGGTTGATCTTGTTTTCCTTTAGAACATAGAGAAGTTTTCCTTAAAAATAAAAGTTAAATAACAGCTAAAATTTTTTTTTAACTCCTTGACAAATGCTACTTAAATGTAATAGCGTGCCTTTTAGAGGGTAAATCTATAAGGAGGGATATTTTGTTTAACATTGAATCAGAAGTTGCACCGTTGAAAAAGGTGATTTTAAAAAAACCGGGTGCTGCCCTCGCGCGCATCTCTCCGGAAAATAGTGAGCAGTATCTATTCGATGACATTCTTTATCCCGAAGAAGCAGAAAATGAACATGACCACTTTACCAAATTGTTGAAATCTTATGGCGTGAAAACCTATTTTGTCGAAGATTTACTTGAAGACGTGTTGAAACAAGCAAAGCCACGCAAATGGATCTTAGAAAAGATTGTATTTAGACAATTTTTTGAGCTTGATTTTGCATCGCGAGTTTTAGAATTTTTACATAGCTTGAAGCCTAAACAATTGGTCTACCACTTGACAGCAGGACTTACCGTGAAAGAATGTCATGTGAAATCCATGGGATTGATGGGCCACCTATTGAAAGATGATGATTTTATCATTCCGCCTCTGCCAAATCACTACTTCACAAGAGATACCTCCTGTTGGATTGGCAACGGTGTGTGCATTAACCCCATGCACTATGCCGTAAGACAAGGCGAGATGTTTAACATGGCAGCGATCTATAAGTTTCACCCCATGTTTAAAAAAGAAAAGTTTAAGGTTTGGTATGATGGCACTGGAACAGACAATCCTTCATTAGAAGGAGGAGATGTGCTTGTCATCAATGATAAATGCCTAGTGATTGGACTGAGTGAAAGATCTCGGCCGCAAAGTGTGGAAATTTTAGCAAAACGACTTTTAAAAGAAACTACGTTTGAGAGAGTGATTGGCATTCAACTTCCTAAAGCGCGCTCTTGTATGCACTTAGATACTGTGATGACAATGATTGATGAAAATGCCTTTTGTGTGGCGTTTCCTGATTTTGCTCCAAGAGCGTGGTCACTATTTTTAGGAGATAATGAAGAGGATGTTGTAGTCATTGAGGAAAAAGATCTCCAAAACGCTTTGAAAAAAGCTTTAAAAAATAATGATTTGCACATTATCTCTTTAGATGAAAGAGATGGGCTCATTTTGCAACAGCGTGAACAATGGACAGATGGAAGTAATTTTTTAGCTATTTCCCCTGGAGTTATTGTGGGGTATGAAAGAAACCATACTATCAATGAACGCCTTAGAAAAGAAGGATTTGAAGTGCTAGAAATTTTTGGTGCAGAATTGGGAAGAGGAAGAGGAGGTGCGCGTTGCATGTCTTGTCCTCTTGAAAGGAGCTGGTGAAAAAGATGTTAGTATTAGTTGCTTTGGGCGGTAATGCCTTAATTCAAAGAGGAGAATCGCTTGAAGAAGAGGTTCAACTCAAAAATGTCAAAAAGGCTGCCAAGGCGCTTAAAGAAATTGCAGACAAACATGCATTAGCGCTTTGCCATGGTAATGGTCCGCAAGTGGGTTTGCTTGCTTTGCAATCTGCAGCTTATACAGAGGTGAAGCCTTATAGTTTAGATGTTCTTGTTGCAGAAAGTCAAGGGATGATTGGGTACTTGATGCAAAATGGTCTATATAATGAAGGGCTGAGATCTACTGTAACCCTTTTGACTCAAGTTGTGGTTGATGCCAATGACTCATCCTTTCAAACACCCAGCAAACCGATTGGCCCTGTCTATGACAAAGAAACAGCCCTGCAGTTAGCAAAAGAAAAAAATTGGGATGTCGCACCCGATGGTGATTACTATAGAAGAGTGGTGGCATCACCCATTCCAAAAGAGATTGTAGAAATCGAAATTGTTCGAGATCTGATCGAAAAAAACTACGTGCCCATTTTTTGTGGTGGTGGAGGTGTTGCCGTTGTACGTGATGCAGATGGAAAGCTGATAGGAAAAGAGGCAGTGATTGATAAAGATAGAGTCTCTTCGCTCGCCGCAGAAAATTTAAACGCTGATCTGTTTTTAGTTCTTACAGATGTTGAGGGTGTGTGCGAAAACTGGGGAACAGATAAACAACGTACGATTCGATCCATTTCGCCAAAACAACTTCGAGACATGGATTTTGCCAAAGGTTCCATGGGGCCAAAAGTAGAAGCGGTCTGCCATTTTGTAGAAAAGACAAATAAAACTGCTGCTATTGGAAGCCTGTTTCATGCAGAAGCGCTGCTAAAAGAAGAAGCAGGAACATGGATTAAGCCTAATGTGGATAAAATAACCTATTACTGATGTTATGCAGTAAATTTTGTTTAGAAGAGGAGCGAAAGGGACGAGATACAAGTATTGCGATGAAGTTCAACTCAGATGAGAGTTGGACAAAAAGCTAGACGCAGTAGATTGTTCCTTGCAGTCCTCTTATAAACAGAAGGAATTGTATAATATCAGTAACTTATTGAGGAGATAGTATGCCAATCAATTTAAAAGGTCGTCATTTTTTGACACTCAAAGATTTTACTCCTAGAGAGATTGAGTATTTGCTCGATTTGTCTTTTCATCTAAAGAAAAAAAAGCTGCAAGGTATCAAGGGGAATTTGCTTGATGGCAAAAACATTGTGCTGATTTTTGAAAAAGCATCGACAAGAACACGCTGCGCGTTTGAAGTTGGGGCCTACGACGAGGGCGCAAAAGTGACATTTTTAGCCAATAGCCACATAGGAAAGAAAGAATCGATCGAAGATACAGCCAAAGTGCTTGGACGCTACTATGATGGCATCGAATTTCGCGGATTTAAGCAAAGTACCGTTGAGATGATGGCAAAACATGCGGGCGTTCCTATCTGGAATGGACTGACAGATGAGTACCATCCTACACAAATTCTTGCTGATTTTTTAACGATGAAAGAGCACTTAAACAAACCTCTTTCCCAAGTAAAAATGGTGTTTGTAGGAGATGTGAATAATAATATGGGTAGATCTTTGATGATAGGATGCGCAAAATTAGGCATGCATTTTGTAGGACTTGGGCCCAAAGCTATTTTCCCTAAAAAGACTTTTATTGCAGACATTATGAAACATGCCTCCCTGGGTGCAAAAATTGAGTTGCATTCCAATATTGAAAAAGCTGTCAAAGGTGCTGATGTGATCTATACCGATGTGTGGGTGTCTATGGGTGAAGAAAGCAAATATGATGAACGTATCCGTCTCTTAAAACCTTATCAAGTCAACATGAAGATGATGAAAAAGACAGGAAATAAGCATGCAATTTTTATGCACTGTTTGCCCGCTTTTCATGATCAAAATACTGTTGTTGGCAAAGAGTTGTATAAAAAATATGGCCTGCGTGAGTTGGAAGTAACAGACGAGGTCTTTAGAAGCCATTATTCTGTGGTTTTTGAAGAAGCAGAAAATAGGCTGCATACGATCAAGGCTGTGATGGTCTCAACAATTGGAAACGTATAATTATGGAAAACCAAGAAAAAATAGATTTTGAAAAAGCGTCTGTTGAAGAGGCGCTAAAAACTCTGTCTGTTGATAGTAATCAAGGTTTATCAGAAGACGAAGTTAAAAATAGAGAATTGCAATATGGGAAAAATACAATTCCTGAAAAAAAAGAATCTCTTCTGAAAAAATTTTTGAGCCACTTTATTGGGCCGATCCCATTTATGATTGAATTGGCTGCAATTTTGTCTGGAATTTTACACAATTGGCCAGATCTCATCATCATTGTGGCATTACTACTCGTCAATTCGCTGTTAGGTTTTTTTCAAGAATACAAAGCAGGCAACGCCATCGAAGCATTGAAAAAAGATTTAGCGCTCAATGCAAGAGTGCTAAGAGCTGGAAATTGGAAAGAGCTACTCGCAGCAGATCTTGTGCCAGGTGACATTATAATGGTTAAATTGGGAAATATTATCCCGGCCGACGTCAAAATTATTTCAGGGGATTATCTTTCTGTAGATCAATCTGCCATGACGGGAGAATCTTTACCCGTCAACAAAAAGGTAGGAGACACTGCCTATTCGAGTACCATTGCAAAATTGGGAGAAGTGCAGTGTGTCGTCATTGGCACAGGTCTTAATACCTTGTTTGGTAAAACCACAGAGCTTGTGGCGACAGCTGAAACAAAATCGCATTACCAAGCTGCGATATTCAAGATTGGGAATTTTTTAATTACTTCTACAATTTCTGTCTGTACAGTGTTGTTCATTACCGATTTATATAAGATCAAAGTTTCACATACTTTGACAGAAGATTTTACGACATTGATTATCTTTATGCTGGTGCTACTTGTCGGAGGTATTCCTATTGCTCTGCCTTCTGTGTTGTCTGTTACAATGGCAATTGGGGCGAGAAAACTTGCCAAGATGAAAGCGATTGTCTCAAAGCTGACTGCCATCGAAGCTCTTGCTGGTATGGATTTGTTGTGTTCTGACAAAACAGGAACGCTCACAAAAAATGAGCTCATTATTGGAAAGATTAAGACATTTAACCAAGCCTCTGAAGAAGACATTATTTTAAACGCCTCTTTGTCAACGTCAAAAGTTGCAGAAGATGCCATCGATAAAGCGATTTTGGATAAATTGGGAGATAAAGATAAGCTTAAATCTTTTGAAATAAAAAAGTACATACCTTTTGATCCTGTGATTAAACGTACTGAATCCACTGTTCAAAATCCTGATGGGTCAACAGTACAGATCACAAAAGGCGCGCCGCAAGTGATTTTAAAAATGACAAATCCAGATGAGAAGTTTCAAAATGAAGTGATGGAAATCATCACAGATTTTGCAAAAAAAGGGTATCGTACATTAGGTGTTGCCAAAACGGATGCCAAAGGAAATTGGATTTTTCTAGGTATCATTTCCCTTTTTGATCCTCCTCGTGATGATACATTAGATACATTGAAACACATTAAAGAGATGGGCATCGGTGTGAAGATGCTTACAGGGGATCATACGGCCATTGCTCAAGAATTGGGGGGACAACTTGGCTTTGGGTCCAATATTGTCGCTTTTCAAGAAGTTGAGCAAAAAGATGAAAAAACAAAAGAAGAGCTGACAGAAAAAGCAGATGGCTTTGCCGAGATTTTTCCAGAACATAAATTTAATATCGTAAAAATTCTGCAAAAACTCAAACACATTGTCGGTATGACAGGAGATGGAGTGAATGATGCGCCTGCTTTAAAACAATCTGATATTGGCATTGCCGTTTCGGGTGCCACAGATGCTGCAAGAGCAGCTGCCGACATCGTATTGACAGCTCCTGGCTTAAACGTGATTGCACATGCGATCGAAAATGCACGTGAAGTGTTTGGTCGTATGAAGAGTTATACGATGTATCGCATTAGTGAAACCATGCGCCTTTTGCTCTTTTTATTTTTATCTATGCTTGTCTTTGATCAGCATCCTTTAACTGCAATCATGATCGTGATCATTGCGTTTTTAAATGATATTCCCATCATGATGATTGCCTATGACCATATGGCATCGTTAGAAAAACCCAAAGAATGGGATATGAAGGAAATCTTTAGCGTTTCTGTCGGTCTTGCTATCGTTGGTGTTATTTCCACGTTTGGTTTGTATTGGATTGCGCAAGAAGTGTGGCTTTTAAAATCAGAAATGTGCCGCACGCTTTCATTCATGGCAATTCTTTGCGGCGGGATGCTCACCATTTACTTAATGCGTAATGATAAGATGTTTTGGCATAAACCTCATCCAGAGCTCAAATTTTTCATTGCCACATTGGTTCCACTTGTGTTGGGAACGATTTTTTCTGTGTATGGATTTGGTACAGATGATTTTGTGGGAATTGGATGGAAATATGTCGGATTGTCTTGGATCTACATATTAATCTGGTTTTTTATTTGTGCATGTACAAAAATTTTAATAT
The DNA here is from genome assembly GCA_011064725.1 of Chlamydiota bacterium. Classification (NCBI taxonomy): domain Bacteria; kingdom Pseudomonadati; phylum Chlamydiota; species Chlamydiota bacterium. The sequence goes on from JAAKFQ010000034.1 coordinate 12,975, forward strand.
ATAAATTATTACGTGTGTCGCATTGGGATAAATAAATATTATGCATAAGAAAAAAAAGCTCACACTCTCCATGCTTACAGCATTAGTTGCAGGAGATATGATCGGATCGGGGATTTTCCTACTTCCTTCTGAATTGGCGCAACTTGGAAGTTTGAGTTTGGTATCTTGGGTTTTTACTACCATCGGAGCTCTTCTTTTGGCTTTAGTGTTCTCTCACATGAGTACTGTTGTGACGAAAACAGGAGGACCTTATGCGTATGCTCAGGTAGGACTTGGGAATTTTATGGGCTTTCAAACAGCCTATGGATATTGGGTTGCTATTTGGGTCGGGAATGCGGCGATTGTGATAGCAGCTGTCAGCTACCTTTCTGTATTTTTTCCCTCCTTCGCAAATCCCACTGTGGCTTGTTTTATTTCTATTGGATTTATTTGGCTTTTTACTTTGGTTAATATTAACGGAGTGCATAGCGCAGGAATGGTGCAACTTGTAACCACAATTCTTAAATTGATTCCCATCCTACTCATTGCGCTTGTAGGATGGTTTTATTTTTTCCCGAACTATTTAACAGATGCAGTGAATGTATCTCGTGAGATGTCTAATACACAGCTGATCACACATGCAGCAACGCTGACTTTATGGGCATTTATTGGACTAGAATCGGCAACAGTCCCCTCAGGATCTGTTATCAATCCAAAACGCAATATCCCTCTAGCCACTATGCTCGGTACTATCATTGCTGCAGTTGTTTATATAGCAAGTTCAACAGCGATTATGGGAATGATTCCAAATGCATCTTTGAGAGGTTCTCTTTCTCCTTTTGCGGATGCAGCCGAACTTATACTTGGAGATTGGGGACGATGGTTAATGGCTATTGGCGCCATTATTTCTTGTTTAGGTAGTTTGAATGGATGGATTTTGCTTCAAGGACAAATCCCTATGGCCGCTGCAAAAGATGGCCTATTTCCAAAAATCTTCAATCGCTTAAACAAAAAGCATGTGCCTGCCTTAGGACTTGTGGTCACTTCGATCTTGATTTCCTTGATATTGCTAATGACAATGTCTGCAACTCTTGTCGAACAATTCAAAATATTCATATTGGTGGCTACACTAGCGAATCTTTTGCCCTACCTCTATACGTCTGTCGTAGATATCCTAGTGCTTCACAAACAGGAAAAAAGATATAAACTAAGAGGTATGTTAATTATTGCCATCTTTGCACTTATCTATTCCTTTTGGGCTATTTTGGGTGCAGGGTCGGAAATCTTATCTTATGGTGCTATTCTGCTCTTTTCTAGCGTGCCTTTATATATCTTTGTCAAAGGTTCCAAAGAGATTAAACTAACTTAACGCTGAAGTAAAAAGCATGTAAAAATAAAAATAGACGATCACGCCCAAAACAAAAGGCACCCAAATCAGATAATACGCCGATTTTCTTTTGTGCTTTTTCTGGTACATAGATAAAAACACCAAAAGCAGAAGGCAAAAAGAGATAATTCCAAATACGGTAATACCTCCTGAGATAGCGCCTGCCGGAAAGGACCAAAGGGATGGAGAGATTTTAAATTGATAGAGCAAAAAGACAATCGATGTTGCTGGATAAATCAGTGTGATGTTTAACAAAATGCCAAAATAGTAAATAAGATCTTTAAAAGTAAATCGACTAACCATTTTTACCTCCCTTTTTTTTAGAGAAAAGGCAAGGATACCATATTTGAGATTTTTTTCTTAGTTAAACTAACCTTGATTAAATTCTGCTTGAGGAGATGCGAAAGGGATAAGATACAAGTAGAGGTCAGAAGTTCAGCTCCATAGAGTTGAACGAGGAGCGCTGCGTAGTAAATTATTTCTTACAGCTCTCCTATGAATAGAAG
>JAAKFQ010000035.1 GCA_011064725.1 Chlamydiota bacterium
CGTTGTCTCAAAGGGCATTCTAAGACCGTTTTTGTCGGGAATGGCTGCAGTCTGGTCCTTGCCATGACATCAGATTGTTTTAACCGGGTGGAGAATATAGACACATTAGAACCGGATAAAAGTAAGTTACTTGCTGAATGTATAAAGGGATGTAATGGTGCCATTTCCATTATGAACCCTATTTTCGCGGAGTGGGTGATATCTAGAGGCATCCCTACCGTAATCGTAGACAGCTTGTTCTGCGGGGATGCAAGTATCTGATTGTGACGTGCAAGTCTCAATAGAAAGTGTGCCTTGGAGATCAAAAGCTGATCTTTTTAACAGGATTTGATGGTTATCGGCATCTTCGCTACAGAGCCATTGATATTGGCGGCGGCATCAAGGTCTTTTTTGGCACTTATGGAAATCTCACAGTATCCTATTTAAGGCGCGTCTACACGCACTTTGCTCCCCAAACCAATCAGCTTGTCTTTGTTTACCACTTGCCATTTTCTTTATTTTAAGGAAAAAAGTGCGGACACAAGATCCGCACTTTTCATCGAAATGATTAGCTATTTTGAGCGAAATATTTTGCGCTAAGAGCTTTTGTTTCTGCCATTTCTGGGTTGGCTTCTAAAAGAGCTCCTTTGATTTCTTCAGCACTAATGCCTTTAGCAACAAGATTGCTAATTTCTTGTTTGTATTCACTTTTGAAAGCTTTGAACACATCTTTAAGATCTGCTGCTGCGTCTTCTTTAGATGCTGCTTCATAAGCTGTATTCAACTGTGCTGCAAGTGCTGCAACGTTTTCGAAGTTATTTTCTGTGATAGCTGACATAATGCTGTCTCCTTTGTTGTTATAACTGATGTTACGCAGTAACTTCAGTTATTAAGTTCATAAAATCATATCTTATTTACATAAAATATTTTGGAGCATTTTAGTTGGATTATGTGAAAAAAGTCAAATGATTTAGTTTACCTCTCTAGATTAAAAAAAAGATTTAACATTTTTATTTGAGTTGTAATTTTTTATCAAATAGTTTACGATGTTTTCATGAATGATGTGGGTCCTGTCCAATTTTGCACGCAATTTCTCTTGACTTTGCCAAAGGGTAAAAGCCCTTTGCAAAAAGCGGCGTTTGCAAGCATTTGGGTGCTTGGCGGTGCCTTTGCTGTATTTGTTATGCGAGGAGTGTATCGCTTTACTTGTAAAAAAGGAGCACAATCAGATTCAAAGATGTTTTATTATTTTACGTCTAAAAAATTTCCAGAGTTGGAACAAGATTATAAAACGATTCATGATGTTCGACAAGCTGTAGAAAAATACGAGAGTTCTTCTCAACTTTCTGAGTTTCTTAATTTTCTCAATAAAAAATTTAAGCAATTAAACTTAGAGAAAGCAGACATAGAGAAAGCAATAAAAGAAAAACAAATTATTGAAGTTTTTTTAGGTGATTCTTCAGGTAATTTTGTTATAAAAGAAGGGGAAATAAAACGACCTGACAATTTTATAAAGGATAATATAATATGGGTATGTGTAGAATTTACAAGCGGATCAAGAGAAGGAGAAAGTGAAATTTATTTTGCAGAATTTCCAAACGAGATTAAAATTTCCGAATTTCAATTCATCACACCTAAAGTTGCAGAAGGATGTTATACTGTTTGTTTGCAGTGTAGAATAGCAAGAAAACCGTGCGTCATATTTGATGACCAATTAAAAATGAGTCAAGGACCGGGTTACCAAAGTACTCCGCTGATCTATGGGCAGCGAAAATCTGAATAACCACAGATGATGCAAATTGTGCGCATTTGAGTTGTAATTTTTTATCAAATAATTTATGATGTTTCCATGAATGATGTGGGTCCTGTCCAATTTTGTACGCAATTTTTGTTGACTTTGCCAAGGGGTAAAAGCCCTTTGCAAAAGGTGGCGTTTGCATCCATTTGGGTGCTTGGCAGTGCTTTTGCTGTATTTGTTATGCGAGGAGTGTATAACTTTACTTGTAAAAAAGATTTTCAACGAGCAAATCACGTGACAAGAACGGCTGCGGGTGGCTTGGATCAACCAGTAATTTCAGAATCACCTCAACCTGCCGATGTATGTTTTAGGCAAACAAAGGACCTACCATCACTTCAAAGGATGGGTTTATTAAGAGACAAACCCGTTCTTTTAGAGCAATTCAAAAAGCGTTTTTCTAAATTAGAAGCTATAATGATATTTATGGCAGAGAAAGAACATGTTTTTGATTTAAAGCAAGAAGGAGCTCAAAGCATTGAATATTGGATCGATGGCAAAGATGTGTGGATATGTGTTGAGGTATGGGGAGACGATGCATCAGGAAATTCAATTGAGGAAAGCAAAGCATTTTATCTTTTAACATTGGAAAGCAATGTCACAAAAGTAAAAATACATCGTGAGGCTGGTGGTTATGATATTATTTGTATAACAGAATAAGAGTTATTCTTTTAGGGTGCATGTGGCCATAGCTAAGCTGTAATTATCTGTGTGAGAAAGAGAAAGAAGCATTTCTATATTGGGAAATTGTTTTTTAAGTTTTTCAGAAAAAAAACACTCAGGTTTTCCATTTTCATCATTTTTGATGGTAATATCTTGAAAATTTAATCCATTGCGAAAACCTGTGCCAAGGGCTTTGACAATAGCTTCTTTGGCAGCAAAGCGCACAGCAAAGTGGGGGAGGGGATCGTTGAATTTTTGACAGTAGGCGATTTCATCTTGTGTAAGAATCGTTTCGATAAAGGCAAATCCTTGCCTGTCGAGCGCCTTTTGAAAACGTGAGATTTCTACAAGATCTGTGCCAATGCCAACGAGTGTCATGCATTGGCTCCTACAAGTTCTGCTTCTAGAGTGTTACAGAAAACCATGCGTCCAGAAGAAGTGTGTTTGACGGACAGCACTTGTACATCGATGGTTTTTCCAACAAGTTCGCCTCCGCCATTGACAACAACCATGGTGCCATCTTCCAAATAACCGACACCTTGGTTGGGTTCTTTGCCTTGGCGTTGGATTTTAATGCGCAAAGTTTCACCTGCGCTCATGAGAGGTTTTAGTGCGTTGGATAACCAATGGATGTTGATGATGCGTACACCTTCGATTTGTGCCATTTGGACACGTGAAATGTCGGCGGAAATGAGATGCGCATCCAAAAGGCGTGCAAGACGAGTGAGTTTGGTTGTAAGATCTTGTGTATCGTCAAAATCGGTTTCGTTATATTGGAGGTTTAGAAAGGGGAGTTCTTCGAGTTTTTTTAAGACTTCTTGTGCTTTTTTAGCCTTGTGCTTTTTGTCTTCGTCATCGAGCTCTAAAATATTTTGAATCTCTTTGGCAAGAAAACGAGGGACAATTAGGGCATTGTCAAAGAGTCCTGAAGAAACAAGGTCGATCAGTCTTGGATCTGAGAGTGCAGAATAGTCCACAACAAAGTCTTTTTTCTTTTCTCCAGTTTCTGAAAATTTGAGAAAAGGAATGGAAATTTGAATCTCGTGCGAGGAACGTAGGGCTAAAATCATTCCAAAATAGATGCTAAATAATTGAAGACCCAATGTGACAAGCGCATAAAAAGAGGGTGTCATATTGATGTTGATCGCTTTCATGAGTGTGTTAAATGTCAGATTTAATACAAGGCCAAAAAGATAGCCAAAACACATGCCAATCAAGAGGATATTAAATGTGCGCAAGCTCAGTTTGCGTAAGATGACATCAAGCACAATCATACAAAATCCGAAAAAAAGAGAAAATAAAGTCGCGTTTAAAGGATCGATAGCAAGGTGTGTCGTGAAAAACGCAACGCCAAAAACGGAAAGAAAGACTAAAAAAAACAAACGAACAAATAATAAAGTTTTTGTTTTCATTGGAACCTCAATTTTTTAGACGAGTGTAAATAATGAAGCGTTTTTTGTCACATTTATGTTTTTTTGACAGTATACCAAAGAGGCAGAGCGACAAAAACAAAACCACCTAAGATATTTCCAATACCTGCTGGGAGAATATTCCATAAAAAAGCATCCATCCATGTTAGATTTTGGTGCAGGGGAATATAGAGAGAAAAATAGCCCATGTTTGCAGGAGAGTGTTGAAAATTGGCAGCAACAAAAATGCTAACCGCTAAAAAAATAGGAATAAATTTGGATGCAATATTTTTGTTCATTGTGGCGAAAAAAAGAGCAAGTCCAACAAGCCAATTGGCTAGGCTACCTGATAGAATCACCTCGAAATAAGAAGAAACAGTTCCTATAGCTTGGTACTGCATTTTCATTTGAACAAGCTCATGGAGTAAATTGAGGGTGTGTTTTGGGTAATGCTGGGCATAGGTGACTAAATAGCCGACGATAAAAGCACCCAAAAAATTCCCAACAAAAGCGATGATCCATAAACGACACACGCCTTGTAAAAGCTCTTTTTTAGTGCAGCGGAGCAAAGACATTGGCATCAAAACATTAGCTTCTGTGAAAAGAATACTTTGAGAAATTACACATCGAAAAAACCTGTTGAAAATCCAAACCCCTCTAAAAGTCTGACATATCCTGGGATGTTAATTCCAGAGGCTAAAAGGACGCTAAAAAGGGCCCCAAATGTGATAAAAGCGCCGGCAGTCATAGAACAAATCAAAAACTTAAAAATATGAATCTCTTTTGTTAAATAGCAAGCTTGTTTGATCAGCTCTTTAGTTGTCTCTTTATCGAAGAAATGCACAGATTGTTTGGCCATAAGGCCTTTATTTCACTTTTCAAATATTTTGTAAACTGATATCACACATTAAATCCGATTCAGAGCAAGAGCGAAAGGGATGAGATACAAGGATTGCGACGATGTTCAACTCCATGAGAGTTGGACGAGGAGAAATCTGCTGTAGATTATTCCTTGTAGCCTGCCTATGAGTTGGAGTGAATAGTGTAATATTAGTTTGTAAAGTGTCTACGCTTTGCTTGCGTCTTTTTGTTGTTTAGAGTATACTGTGGGATATATGACGCATCGTTTTTTACATAATAGACACAACTGGAAGCTGGGTACATTAATTGATCGTTTTTTACACAATTTGGACAAAAAAAGAGGGCAATCAGGGAAAGATTTGATTGAAAAATGGGCGGCTATTGTCGGGCAGCACATTGCAGATTTTACACAGCCACTTTATGTAAAAAACAAAATATTTTATGTTGCAGTGAAAAACGCGAGTGTATATAGCTTGTTAAACCACTATGAAAGGAAAAGGTTACTTCAAATCATAAGGAAAAAGTTTCCTCATTTGGGTATTTTACAAATTGTTTTTAAAATGGGGTGAACATGGAAAAAACAGCTTTTCTTGAGAGAGAAAATATGAAAGAAAAGAAAGAAAAAAAGTATTCAGCAAGTTCCATCACAGTCTTAGAGGGCTTGCAAGCCGTGCGCGAAAGGCCGGGAATGTACATTGGTGATACAGCCACGCAAGGCTTGCACCAACTTGTCTACGAGGTGATCGATAACTGTATCGATGAAGCTTTGGCTGGTTTTTGTACAAAAATCAGTGTCATCATTGCGGAAGATGGGTCTGTTGCGGTTGAAGATAATGGACGCGGAATTCCTGTGGGAAAACATGAACAAGAGTCCAAAAAACAACAACGCGAAGTGTCTGCTTTAGAAGTTGTCATGACCATACTGCATGCAGGGGGTAAATTTGATAAAGAAACCTACAAAATTTCTGGTGGACTGCATGGTGTGGGTGTTTCTTGTGTGAATGCGCTTTCTTCTAAAATGAATGTGCAAGTCTACAAAGATGGCGAGACCTATGAAATGGAATTTTCTCAAGGAAAAGTAGTGAAGCCTTTGATCGTTGTAGGTGCAACCGAAAAACATGGCACGAGGGTCTCTTTTTCCCCAGATGCATCTATTTTTGATTCTGTCAAATTCAACTATGATATTTTAGCAAAACGCTTAAGAGAATTGGCCTTTTTGAATGCAGGCATCAGTATTGAGTTTAAAGATGAAAGGGATGAAGAAAAAGAAACAGCTATCTATCAATACAAAGGAGGGCTTATCTCCTTTGTCAATTACTTAAATGAAGGAAAAAAACCTCTTTTTGAAAAACCTTGTTATATTTCTGGAAGCAAAGAAGGGCATGATGGCACGGTTGAATTTGAAGTGGCTATGCAATGGAACGAAAGCTATTCTGAAACTTTTTATACCTATGCCAATAATATTGCCACAAGACATGGGGGAACACATCTGACAGGATTTTCCACAGCGCTTACACGTGTGCTCAACCAGTACATCAAATCACGTAATTTGTTGAAAAATGACAAGGTGAATATTTCTGGAGATGATATGCGAGAGGGGTTGTGTGCGGTGCTTTCTGTTAAAGTGCCCAATCCGCAATTTGAAGGACAAACCAAACAAAAATTGGGAAACAGTGAAGTCGGATCCATTGTCCAGCAAATCGTCGGTGAAGAACTTGGTATCTTTTTGGATGAAAATCCACAATTGGCCAAAATTATTTCTGATAAAGCGATTTTAGCTGCAAAAGCAAGAGAAGCGGCAAAAAAAGCAAGAGAGCTGACTCTAAGAAAGTCGGCTCTAGACACAGCACGTCTGCCTGGAAAATTGGTGGATTGTCAAGAACGCAATCCTGAAGTGTGTGAAATTTATATCGTGGAAGGAGAGTCTGCGGGAGGATCTGCAAAATCTGGACGTGACAGACGTTACCAAGCGATCTTGCCCATCCGTGGAAAGATTTTGAACGTGGAAAAATCTCGTCTTGAAAAAGTATTACAAAACCAAGAAGTGGGCACAATGATTTCTGCTTTAGGTTGTGGAATTGGTCAGGAGAACTTCAATTTGGAAAAATTGCGTTATCATAAAGTCATCATCATGACAGACGCCGACGTCGATGGATCACATATCCGGACGCTTCTTTTGACATTTTTCTATCGCCATATGTCACAACTGATTGAAAATGGATACATTTATATTGCCCAACCTCCTCTTTTCAAAGTGTCACGCAAGAAAAAATCGCGCTATATCCACTCAGAAAGAGAAATGGACCAATATCTTTTAGAATTGGGGATGAGTGATGTTGAAGTGTATCATGAAAAAGTCAATCAATTGCTCGATATTAAACAACTAAAAGAGTTGTTGAGTACGATTTTAGAAGTGGAGAGTTTTATCTCGCACATTGAGAAAAAAGGCATTCCATTTAAAGAATATTTGCAATCGCGCAAAGAGGAGTTGTTTCCCCAATATCTTGTGAACATTGAGGATGAAAATCGCTTTGTCTACACCCAAGAAGAGTTTAAAGCACTTCAAGAGGAATACGAAGCCAATCAGAGAAAACAACATGAAGAAATGCTTGTCAATTTACCTGAAGAAGAGAAAAATGATCAAACCTTTAGACCCAAATCTTTGAGTTATGTGGAATTGTATAAACAACACTCTTTTGATTTGATCCAAACAAAACTCCAAGCATTTGGACTTTCTATTGAATCTTACATCAAATTGGGAGATAAGATTTTTGAAATTAGAGAAGAGGAGAAAACCTTTCCTGTCTATACGCTCAAAGAAATGATAGATTTCTTTAGGGTGCATGGACGAAAAGGAATTGAAATCCAGCGCTATAAAGGGCTTGGTGAAATGAATGCAGATCAGCTTTGGGATACCACCATGGATCCAGACAAACGTACACTTATCAAAATAACACTTCCTGATGCGATTGCAGCAGACCACATGTTTACCATTTTGATGGGTGAAGAGGTGGCGCCTCGTCGAGCATTTATTGAGCACCATGCGCTTTCAGTGAAAAACTTAGATATATAATAGGAGATACAATGTCATACACAGAAAATGAGACCATTGTTCCACGTAATGTAGAAGAGGAAATGAAGGAATCCTACCTTCGGTATTCAATGTCGGTGATTATTTCTCGTGCACTTCCCGATGTGCGCGATGGGCTTAAACCCTCTCAGCGCCGCATTTTGTATGCGATGCGTCAGTTGAATCTAACACCTGGAGCCAAACACAGAAAATGTGCCAAGATTTGTGGTGATACATCTGGTGATTTCCATCCTCATGGTGAAGGTGTGATCTATCCAACCCTTGCAAGACTTGCACAAGACTGGGTGATGCGTTACAAACTTATCAATGGACAGGGAAACTTTGGATCTGTAGATGGTGATCCTCCAGCTGCGATGCGTTATACAGAAGCAAAACTTACCTCTGCATCGATCCAATTGATGGAAGATTTGGAAAAAGACACTGTCCCAATGATTCCCAACTATGACGAAACAAAATTTGAACCTACAGTCTTTCCTTCTAAATTCCCCAATCTTTTGTGTAACGGTTCTAGTGGAATTGCTGTAGGAATGGCAACAAATATCCCTCCACACAACCTTGGAGAACTTATTGAAGCCTCCAAGCTTTTGATTGAACATCCCGATGCCACCATTGATGAAGTGATGGAAAAAATGCCAGCTCCTGATTTCCCAACAGGAGGGATCATTTGTGGATTTCGAGGGATTAAAGAAGCGTATACAACAGGACGCGGAAAGCTGATTGTGCGCGCCCTCACACGTGTTGAACCAATCAAGGGACAATCTGATCGTCAACGCATTGTGATTGATGAGCTTCCATACAATGTGAATAAATCGCGTTTGATTGAGCACATTGCACATCTGATTAACAATAAGCAAATCACAGGAATTTCTGACATTCGTGATGAATCAGATAAAGATGGTCTTTGTGTTTCCATTGATTTAAAAAGAGGTGAAATTCCTGACGTCATTTTAAATCAACTCTATAAATTTTCTGATTTACAAGTGACTTTTGGTTGCAACATGTTGGCTCTTGATAAAGGATTGCCAAGACTCATGAACGTCAAACACATGATTAGCGCATGGATTGAACATAGAATTGATGTGGTAAGAAAACGCACACGTTTTGAATTGAATCGTGCAGAAGCAAGAGCGCATATTTTAGAAGGTTATTTGATTGCCCTTGCCAATCTTGATGAAGTGGTTAAACTTATTCGTGCAAGCGATAATCGTGATATTGCAAGAACAGGTTTGATGGAACGTTTCGAGATGACAGAGCGTCAAGCCAATGCTGTGTTAGAATTACGTTTGTATCAATTGACATCTCTAGAAGGAAAAAAAGTTGAAGAAGATCACAAAGCTCTTTTAGAAAAAATTGTTTATTATAAAAGTATTTTGGATTCTGAAGAATTGGTGCGTGGGATTATTACAAAAGAATTGAATGACATTCAATCTGCACACAAATCTCCAAGACGCACACAAGTTGTTGCGCAAGACGTAGAATTTGAAATTGAAGACTTGATTCCAGACGAACCCGTGTTACTTACAATTTCAGAAGATGATTACATCAAACGTATGCCAATCAATACCTTCCGTGAACAAAAGCGAGGTGGTTTGGGTGTGAAGGGAGCAGATCTCAAAAATGATCATGATGCTGTCAAAGAATTTTATGTAGCGTTAACTCATGATTATCTCTTACTCTTCACCAATTTTGGCAAATGTTACTGGCTTAAAGTGTGGCAAATTCCAGAAGGGTCTAGACGTTCCAAAGGAAAACCAATTATCAACATGCTTGAAAGGCTGCAGGAAGGGGAAAAGGTTGCTACAATACTTCCTGCACGCAAATTTGATGACACCAAAGAAATCTTTATGTGTACATTGAAAGGTGTTGTCAAAAAGACAAATTTAAACGCCTTTTCTAATCCGCGTAAAAATGGTGTCATTGCCTTGACAATTGATAAAGGAGATGAGTTGATTAAAGCCAAGACCGTAGAAGGTGAACAACAGGTGATGATTTTCACACACAATGGGATGGCTGTACGCTTTGACCATACACAAGTACGCTCCATGGGCAGAAGTGCACGCGGTGTGCGTGGTGTGATGCTCAAAAACGGTGATGATCACGTTGTGGGCTGTGAAATTGTCAATACTTCAGATTCTATTCTTGTTGTCTGTGAAAAAGGCTATGGCAAACGCTCCAAAGTGGATCACTTTAGACAAACAAAACGTGGTGGTGTGGGAGTGCGTTCCATTATCACATCCGAGCGTAATGGAAAAGTGGTAGGAGCTTTAGTTGTCGATAATGAGGATAGCGTCGTGTTAATCACAAATTCTGGACAAACCATTCGCATCAATATGCAAGAAGTGAGAGTGATGGGACGTTCTACTCAGGGTGTGCGTCTTTCAAACCTCAAAAATGGCGGAAAACTTGTTGCTTTGCAAAAAATTGCAAAGCAAAAAGAAGAAATCAACGAAGAAGAGAAGAAATAGTGTTTGTGACTTTTGAAGGGGGTGAAGGAGCTGGTAAAACCACCCTTATCCACTTTTTAGAAAAAGAACTCAAACCAAAAGGTTACGTTGTGTGCACAACACGCGAACCTGGTGGCGATGTTATCAGCGAAAAATTGCGCCGTCTTCTCTTAGAATCCAAAGAAGACCTCTGCGATCGCACAGAGCTTTTACTATTTCTAGCAGCCCGTGCGCAACATGTCAAAAACGTCATTGAACCAGCTCTCAGAGAAAATCAGGTTGTATTGTGTGACAGATTTACAGATTCCACCCTGGCTTATCAGGGCTATGGGCGCCATATGGATTTAAATATATTGAATTCCCTGTGTGATTTTGCGGCTTTTTCACTCACGCCAGATGTGACATTTTATCTCGATGTACCCGTAGAAATTGGAATGCAGAGAAAAAACACTAAAGGATTTGATCGTATGGAAACCGAAAGTATAGAATTTCATCAAAAAGTGCGTCATGCCTTTTTAAAACTTGCTAAGGATCACCCCAAACGCATTGTTGTTTTAGATAGCATAAGACCTCAAGCTGAAATACAGAATAAAGTTCTAGATCTTTTATTAGAGCGTATGCTATAATGTGTACATGTCTTCTGTCCATTTTTGTACTCGTAGTCGTTTTTATCCGGATCTACCTCCAACATTGTCTTCTTCTATGTGGGATGAATTGTCTACTAAATTACGTCTTCAAAAAACAGTCATCGTTTTACATGGAACACCGTGTGCTGGAAAAAGTTCTTTATCTAGAAAATTAGCAGAAAAACTTCAAGTGAGTAGCTATGATCACGATGATTTTACAGGTGTTTCAGATGAAAAACCAGCATTTGGCGTGATGGCTGCTCAGATCTTACATGCAAATGAAGCCTGTATTTTAGATACAAATACTTTAAGTTCTACCTGTTTGACAACAGCACAGGGTTTTTCGAGCCATCTTATGGTATTAGTCTATTCTCCTCTAAAACTTTTGGTAGAAAGATTTTTTGAAAGACAGCAAAGACAGCATAGTCATATGAATGCCCTTGGCTATATTTTTAAAGGTTTTTATACATTATATGCGTCAATAGGTCCTGAAATTCGCATAAGGGGTACGTTAGTAGACTCTAGTGAAATTGCTGTAGGAAAAATACATCTCTCTGATATCGAATGGATAGAGAGTCAAATTAAAGCAGAAGCACCTGGCTATTTGAAAGAACAATGGGCCGAATTGAAGGAACATTTTAACTTTAAACCAGGTGTGCAAGAGATGTTTCTTTTACCAGCAATGCGATGTTTTGCTGTGGTTCAAACAGAGCAAGAAATAGGCGCTTCTTTAGAAGATATGTGCCATGTATTACAAAAGTTTGTCCGGTAAACCTTGAACTCATTTTGAAGGCCGTGGCGAAACCTATGTATCATCCAAGAATTCGATAAATCCGCCTCTTGTCCTCAACTTGAATTTCGTCCCAAATCGTCTACTCTAACGAGTATGCCAATTTGGGCTAAAATTCAATTTGAGCAAAATATACAAATTTCTCCAAATCCTTGAATGATACATAGGTTTCGTGGCATAATCAAGCTATGCTCGATCTGATTGGTAACGAAAAAATTCAAACCTATTTAAAACGCCACAAATTAAAGCTTCCGCTTGGAAAAACGTGGCTTTTTTTTGGCCCCAAGGGGGTCGGAAAAAAAGAATTTGCCAAGCAATTTGCTCTAAAGCATTTGAATCAATACAGTCCTTTAGCCAATGCCCAGATGCATCCAGATTTGCATCTATTTAAACCGCTTGGAAAAACCGCCCACTATACGACAGAATCGATGCGCTATTTAAAAAGCATGCTTTTTTTACCTCCGACATTGGCTCCATTTAAGATTTTTATTTTATGTGATGCACACCGTATTCCGAGTACAGTAGCCAATTTCCTGCTTAAAATGTTAGAAGAACCCCCACATGACACGCTTTTGATTTTAACCACGCATGAAAGGCTGTTGCCCACAGTGCAATCGCGCTGCCATCGTTTTTTATTCTCCAAAATTGAGGAGAAAAAAATCATCCATTATTTGGTAGAAAACGAAAATCTAGAAAAAAAATTGGCAAAAAAAATAGCACAAAAAGCTCATGGATCGATTTCTAGAGCAAAACGCTATTTGCAAGATGATACACTCATCACCCATAATCATTTGCTTAACATATTAGATCAGATCGAGCATTTTGATTTTGAAGAATTAAAAAAGCAATCCAAAGGGCTTCAAGATCTTTTAGATCAACAAATTGAGCATTATCAAAAAAACATACTAGAGCAATTCCAAGTACAAAAAGAGCGCTATTCCCTGCAGGCTCAGGAAATTGAAAAAAAGCAGATCGATGGTGAAGTGAGTCTTTATTTTAAAGATTTGTTAGATGAATGCTTCGAGCTGATTTTGCATTTTTACAGAAAACAGAAAAATTTGTTGCATATTGATACCTTGCTGATCAAAACCAAGCAGAAATTGGACTTTAATTTCAAGCTCTCCACTCTCCTAGAAGCCTTCTTTTTATCTTTACAAAAGCTTTGATAACTGGCATGATGCTTTCTTTTACCTAAAGGAGGACGTTATGTCAGTAGAAGCTGTTTCCAATCCGGGGCTTAATTTTGAGCAAGTAGAGGCTGTGAATGATTATGTTGAAAATCTTATCTTTTATCAAAAAGATGGGATTGATTTTGAAAGAACCATTACCAATCTTTTACAAGGACCACAAACTCCTGAGGTAAAAGAATGTTTAGCAAGAGTCTTTGCCCTTACATGTCCAATTTCGAATGCTATGAAATTTTGGCAAGAAGTGTGCAAAAATGAAAATATTGATGAAAAAGTATTTTTTCAATCGTATTACAATAATGTATTTTTTGCCCTATGGTATCGTTTCAATCAACAACTAGGTGTTGCACTTCCTATTGATATGCAATTCGATAGTAAGGCATTGCAAGACATCAAAGAAAATAGGGCCCCTTGGATGAACATGCTTATTAATGAATATAAAAGGTTGGTCGAATCTGATCAAATGGAAGGGGTTTTAGATAGAGCTATTGAAGTGTATTCAAAAGATCAGCAAAAAAGATTAGCCATGCAGTTTTTGACTTTGACGGTATATTTAGATAGCGTTGATAATTTGGAAGATGCTCGATTTTATGTGAGGCAGTTATCTGTATGCGCCAGTTTGCTAGGGAGACTAGAACCAGAAATTCAAAAAGAATTGTTTGGAAATATTTTATTTACAAAAGCTGTAACATCTATTGAAGATGCTTTTAAGGATATGATTTGCGATAAAATACCCCTGCACAAATTGCAACCTTTATTAGAAGATACCTATCAAATTTTGTCTGTTCTTTTAGAGCTTAGTTCAAACAATGTTGAGTTAGAACTCTCTTCTGTACAGAGAGTGATGTTGAGAATTTGTTTATTGCGTGGTGATAAGGATAATTTACAAAAATATTTAAACACTTCTTCAAATAAAGTCATTTTAAAATTTGCTAACTTTGGTCGATTTAGACATAGTGGCAAAGATTTAGAATATCTTTATAAAAATGATGCAAAAACTACTAACGAAATGGTCGATTTTCTAATCGAGTATCTTGAAGCAAAAGTAAATAATATTTCAGAAAATTTTGATGCTCATGAAAAAAAACAAATTTTAGAAAGTTGTTTGGGGTGCATGCACATAAGAGCATCAGCAGCCTTTGAGGTGTATAAAGAAACTCACAATCAAGAATATTTGCTTGAAGCTGTAGCATCAAGAAAGCAACTTTTAGATAAAAAAGAAGAATATGATTTACCATCATTTTGTATCTCATATGAAGTAGAATATGAAATAGATTATGAAGCACGAAATTCAGGTCTTTTGGAAGCTATCTAAAAGGAAATTTAACCCTATTTGAATAAAACCCCAAAAGTTTTGTGGGGTTTTTTC
>JAAKFQ010000036.1 GCA_011064725.1 Chlamydiota bacterium
AATTCATAGCGATGTCTGTGACGCTCTTGGATATGATCTTGTTTGTAAGCTAAGTGCGCCTTGGTGTTTGGGGTTAGAGTGCAATCAAAGGCGCCGAGGCGCATGGTTCCACCCAAGGATTCAATTTCACGCTGTTCTTCTAATAGCGAGATGACAGGATGTGTAGTTTGTTTGTCGATTTCTGTGGAATTGGCATCTTTCATGTTACATACGTGGCGTGCAAATTCTACCACCATCACCTGAAGTCCTAAGCACAATCCGAAATAAGGGATGTTATTTTCACGACAATATTTTGCAGCGAGTATTTTGCCTTCAAACCCTCTTTCTCCAAAACCACCGGGAACTAATATTCCGTCCAAATTGACGAGCGTTTCGTCCACGTTTTCTTTGTTGATTCCATCAGATTCGATGCTTTTGATGTGGAGTTTGTATCCATGAGAAATAGCCGCATGCTGAAGTGCTTCGAAAACAGATTTGTACGCATCTTTGTGTTGCAAGTATTTGCCCACAATTCCAAGATGGATTTCGCCTTTGGGATGTTTGATCGATTCGACAATGCTTTTCCATTCGTTCAAATCTTTGATTTTTCCATCCAAGCCCAAATGCTCACAGATCATGGCATCGACGCCTTCTTTGTGAAGCATCAAAGGTACTTCATAGATGGTGGTTTCAACATCAGGCTCATCAAAAACAGCTTCTTTGGGAACGCTGCAAAAAAGCGAGATTTTATCCTTAATTTCTCGAGTAAGACTCTTTTCAGAGCGGCATAAAATCATGTCTGGAATGATACCAATATTGCGCAAGGTTTGGACAGAGTGTTGCGTGGGTTTTGTTTTTACTTCTCCTGCCGCTTTGATGTAGGGGACATAAGTGAGGTGTAAATTGAGACACTGTTTTGGACGTTCATATCTAAACTGGCGAATGGCTTCTAAAAAAGGAAGCGATTCAATATCACCAATGGTTCCGCCAATTTCACAAAGCAGCACATCGCATTCTTGGACTTGTGTGCACACTTCAATACGTCGTTTGATCTCGTTTGTGATGTGTGGAATCACCTGAACAGTGGCGCCTAAAAAATCACCTCTGCGCTCTTTTTTAATCACATTTTCATAAATCTGTCCTGTTGTGGCGTTGGAAAAAGCACCCAGTTTAGCGTTTGTAAAACGATAGTAGTGACCCAAGTCCAGATCAGTTTCTGCACCATCATCGGTCACATACACTTCGCCATGTTGAAAAGGGCTCATAGTTCCTGGATCAACATTGATGTAAGGATCGAGTTTGAGCATCGACACTGTTAGCCCGCGGTTTTCTAAAAGCGTGCCAAGGCTTGCTGCTGTTAAACCTTTTCCGAGTGAGGAGACGACGCCTCCTGTGATAAAGATATATTTTGGTTCCATAGTATTTTTTCCACCTTTTCAAAATCTTTTTTGGTATCTACCCCGATGGGCTGATCGTTTACAACAGTTATACCTATTCTATACCCATTTTCAATGATTTTCAACTGTTCTAAGTTTTCTTTTTGCATGAGGGGAGTATCTTTCAGTGTTTCAAGGATTTTAAGAAAACTCGGGGTGTAAGAATAAATCCCAATATGCTTAAAAAATTGATCTCCATCATAGGGAATTTTTGAACGAGAGAAGTAAATTGACTTTCCTGATGCGTCAAAAACGACCTTGACACAAGAAGGATCATTAGCAGATGCTTCATCTATTGGACAACACAATGTACTTATTGGAAAAGTTGGATCTTTTGAATGACTTTCAACCAACAAATCGATTGAATTTGGGTTTAAGATGGGCAGATCTCCTTGAATGTTAACAATCAGATCATACTTTTGCAAATCAGGATATGTATTTAGAGCATCTTGGATGCGCTCTGTGCCATTTAAACAGTTTACAGATGTCATCAAACATTTAGCGTTAAATGCTGTGCACAAAGCTTGGATGATTTTATCATCTGTTAAAATGATCACATCATCTAAAAGCGTAGCCTTTTTTGCATTTTCGTAGGTGTATTGCAAGAGGGGTTTGTTGAGAATTGTCTGAATGAGTTTTTTTTCAAATCTTGTAGAATGTAGCCTTGCTGGTATCAGTCCTAAAGTACGCATAAAAATTCAGTGTAACCCAAATTTGTAATGTAATGCAAGAGTTGGTATAAAAAAAAGAATGAAAGAAAAAGAGTCATTTCAAGAAGTTAGAAAGAGCTATCAACCTCGATTGCCCACGCTTTTAAAAGACATTAAAAACATTGCTCTTATTGAACAAGAAACACCTGAGGTGAAAGAAGAAATAGCGCCTTTATTTGAACATACAAAACATCAAAAGATTTTAAAGTTTGAAAAAGGTAAAGAAATGCAACGAGCACTTTGCATGGGTGTGGTGTTTTCAGGTGGGCAAGCTGCAGGTGGCCATAATGTAGTTTTGGGTATTTATGAAGCGCTCAAAACGCTGCATAAAGAAAACACGCTTATTGGATTTTTAGATGGACCTAATGGATTAATTGAGCAAAAACACACACTGCTTGATGAAAAGACCATTGATCGATATCGCAACCAGGGCGGATTTGATATGATTGGTTCTGGAAGAACCAAGATTGAAACGCAAGAACAGCTCACAAAAGCATTGAATACAGTTAAAGCTTTAAAATTGGATGGGCTTGTTGTAATTGGAGGAGATGATTCGAATACCAATACGGCAGTGCTTGCTGAATTTTTCAAAAAAGCCAACCAACCCACATGTGTGATCGGTGTGCCCAAAACCATCGATGGAGATTTAAAATCAGAATACATTGAAACATCTTTTGGTTTTGATAGTGCGTGTAAAACTTACTCAGAATTGATTGGCAATATTGCCAGAGATTGTTTATCGAGCAAAAAGTACACCCATTTTATTCGCCTGATGGGACGCTCTGCATCCCACATTGCGCTAGAATGCGCATTGCAAATACAACCCAATATCACGTTTATTTCAGAAGAGGTGCAAAGAAAAGGCTATTCCATTGATGACCTTGTGAATCAACTTGTCAGTTGGATGGAAGCAAGAGCGAAAGACAATAAACACTATGGAATAGTGCTGATTCCAGAAGGCATTATTGAATTTATCGATGAGTTTAAAAAGCTGATCGAAGAGCTCAACGAATTACTGGTAAAACAGACAAAAGATGTCATCCAAGCTTTAAGTTCCAATTCTCAAAAGGTGTACCATGCACTTCCATCTGACATTCAAAAACAGCTTTTGTTGGATCGTGACTCACATGGCAATGTGCGTGTTTCTTTTATCGAATCAGAAAAAGTGTTTATCGAACTGTGCAAACAGCGCCTTAAAGACAAACCTGAGATCAAGTTTTCTCCTCAAGCCCACTTTTTTGGCTATGAGGGAAGAGCCTGTTTTCCTTCCAACTTTGATTGTGATTATTGCTATGCGTTGGGTTTTATGAGCACATGTCTTATCTTGCATCAAAAAACAGGCTATATTTGTGCCATCAAGCATTTGAAACATGAAGTGCATGAATGGCAACCTTTTGCTGTTCCCATTGTGTCCATGCTACATTTGGAAATGCGCAAAGGTGAAGAAAAACCTGTGATCAAAAAAGCGCTTGTAGATCTCAACGATAAGCCTTTTTTGAAATACAAAGAGCACCAAAAAGAGTGGATGGAGCAAGACTGCTACCTATTTCCAGGTCCCATGCAGTTTTTTGGCGACACACTCACTCATGAAACCCCCAAATCTTTAGATCTTTCTACTTGATTAATTGATACATTTTGGCTAAAATCCTCTAAAAAAACGGAGGATAGCAATGGTAGCAGAAGTTCAAACAAGTGAAAATATATCTTTAGAGCAGTGGCCCTATTTTTGGGAACTGACTAATGAAGATCAAACAAAAAGAGTGACTGTCATTGGACAGACTTATTTACTCGCATCAAATCAGTATCCGGAAGCGATTCAAAAAAAGGCTTTTAATGCGAAGGTTTTAGTTTCTGAGTTGCCCAAAGGCGTGGCAGAACAAATCCAGAAGCAAGGTTTTTTGCAGTGGATGTATCAAAATAGCAAGAACTTTTTTGATTGTATCAATCAAAGTCCAGCTAAAATTGATCAACAATTACGAGTCTATGGCTACTCAGATGTAGAAAGGCAAAACATACAAAGCGCGATACAAAAGCTCAAACAATTACCAAAAAATTGGCACCAGAAATTGACTCCTACACAAAGAGTACAAGTACAAAAAATCATCAGCCAATTTGCTCCAAATATAAAATTTGAAGATATGCATCCAGTTCTTTTTATGGGTTGTTTGAGTAATTATTCTATTATCCAACAATTTGTAAAAAATAATTTACTTACAGATGCCGTTGTGAAAAATCAGAAAAAAGAGACATATCATCTGGATGATAAGAAAATAACTTTTGTAAAAAAGATGATGAAAAAAGAAGGGCTTAATGTTTCAACATGGCCAAGCAGAACTAATGCACCTAATTTTTCGGATAATAAAGTCATCTTTGAGCAACTATTAAAAGTAGTTGATTTTTTGAGTAATATGAAACCTACCGAATTCTGTGAACTCATAGAACTCATACATGAGGAAATTCTAGAAAACCTCGAAGACACAGATGGTGATGGAGAAGCATATTATTTACAAGAAGCAAAAGTAATACATCACATTGCAATGCATCAATTGGTGAATGAAAGATCTGGAATCTATGGTAAAAAACGCATGGCTGCTTGGGAAGAAAAGCTAGGCCAGGTGATCGACAAACATGATGATGTGACCATTATTGCTGATGTAGAAAGCATGAAATCTGAAAAAGGTGTGCTTGCAATGCTACAAAGAATGGGCTTCGACGAAGTTAAACAAGAAGCATAATTACTTTTTATGCTTAGATATGAGTTTGATTTTGTCGATTTTGCGCTCGTTGGAACTGAGGATTTCGATCTTGAAATCGTCAGTTTCAATGACAAAACCTTTTTCTGGAATGATTCCTGCACGATGAAAGACGAAGCCCCCTAGTGTATCGTAATCTCCATCGCTGGGGATTTTGATCTTTAGCTTTTCTTCAATATCATTGATGGACATGGTGCTATCGACCACATAACCTCCGCTAGGAAGAGGGAAGAACTCCACATCTTCATCGATATCATATTCATCCTCAATTTCACCTACAATTTCTTCTAGAATATCTTCGATGGTGACCACGCCTTTGGTGCCTCCATATTCGTCGACAACAATGGCAATATGCGTATGCTTGGAACGAAATTCTTGTAAAAGCAGCGCAATGGATTTGCTCTCAGGAGTGAAAAGAGGTTTGATGGTAAGGGTTTCGACAGGCTTTTGGAGTTTTTCCTTATCCTCGATGACCTCTAGAATGTCTTTGATCATTAGGACACCTACGATATTGTCCAATTCTTCTTTGTAAATGGGAACGCGAGAATAGCCTTCTTCAATACATTCTTTGATCACATCTTTGATAAGTGTGGAGGCTTCAATGGCAAAAAGATCAATTCTGGGCTGCATTACTTCGCGCACCTTCGTTTTTCTCAAAGAAAGCACAGATTCGATCAGCTTATGTTCCGAAGAGTCTGCTGAGGTTGTTTTAGAGTCTTTGAGAGATTCTAATAATTCTTCAATTTTGCGCGTATGAGGGCTTTTTTTGGGCATCTTGTGCAAGGAGACAAGTTGGAGTTTTAGAAAAAGATAGGCTAGAGGAATGGTTAAAAGATATAAAAGTGAAACAATGGGTCCTATCGTCAAAAGCACTTTTTTAGAATAGCGATAGGCGAGCATTTCGATGAATGATTGGAGTAAAATGAGGATAAAAACAAGGGCGATAACGGCAAGTGCTTGCTGGTAGAGCAGCTGGAATGAAAAAAGGGTGTTTTGGGCACAAACAGAACTGATGGCATATAAAAAGATCAAAAAGGATTTGTTCCATTCTGAAAAAAAGTAGAGCGATTGCATTTCATAAGGTTGAAAAAGGCGTTTGTGGATAGGAAAGTAGAAAAAGAGGTGGTTGTATTGTCCAAAGAATTTTTTGATTGAGGTCATTGGTAAAGTGCGCACAGCAGTGGAAAAACCCACATTGAGCAAACTAAGGATCAGAAAAAGAATGAGAAAAGTCAGACAGGTCATTGTGATTTAGCTAATAGCAATTTTTTTGTTTTTAGTTTGTTTATAATACTTTGCTGTTTTTTGAACATCTCTTTCTTTAGTTTTTCTTGATCATCACGAAATCCCAAAAGGTGCAACATGCCATGAACCACGTAATGGGACAGCTCTTCAAAGACATCTTTTTTTTGTGCGTTTGCATAATCTATTGCGGCTTTTGGACAGACAAAGATTTCTCCTAAAATGGTGTAGCCAAGGTCGTTTTCATTGTCCATGGGAAAAGAGATACAATCTGTTGAAGTGGGATCATCAAAAAAGGTTTGATGCATTGCACAGATTTTTTCCTCGCTGACAAAATAGACGCTCATTTCATCATATTTTTTTTTGAATGTTTCTAAAACAAATAAAATCAAGTGCTTCACTTGGGAAGAGTGAATAGGAAGGTCGGATTGTTCATTAAAAATATGAATATGCAATTTAGGCAGGTGTTTTGGGAAGATTGGTAGCTTTTTTATTCTCTTCGTCTTTCCAAAGTCCTAAAGAACGCAGCTTGTCGATGCGCTCAAAGCGCTTCAATACATTGCGCTTTTTCTTTCCTGAAATCGCTTTTCCAAAACTTTTATGTCTAGACATAGTTCCTCTATATTTTTGGGATAAATACGTGCTCGTTTGAAGCTACCGCATTAAATTTTTCTTTATAACCTTTTGGTAAATTATCTTTTTTAGCACCTGTTTTTTTCCCTGCGCGCTTGGGTCTGCGAAAAGAAACACCACGCCTTTCTGATTGCTTGCTGATACGTACCATAGAATATCCTTTGTTGAGAGTGATTTTAGAATAACATATAAAAAAAAACAAGCCTCAAGTTTTTAAAAAAATGTTATTGATTTCAATGATTAAGCAGCTGCGTGATGCGCACTCTTGTCTTTTTATTTTTGATCAGTTTAGCAAGATCAAGGGGTGTTTTTTTTCTTTTATCTCGTATTTTGGTGTTCGCCTTGTATTGGATGAGGTTTTCAATGGCTTCTAAGTGCGCATTTTCTACAGCATGGTGAAGAGGCATTTTTCCCATGTGGTCTTGAATATCGATGCGGGCGTTATTTTGTAAAAGCAAATGTAAAATATCACTGACCTTGTTGCCTTTTGCACCTACAGTTAAATGCAGAGGTGCTAGGCCAGTTTTGTCTTGAGCATTGATATTGACCTTATGTTTGATCAAATTTTTGATAAGATCATAGTGGGGCTCTTTTGCAAGTAGGGCCAGATGTAAAAGTGTTTGTCCGTCTTTGTTTTTGTTATTGATAAACTCTTTTTCCCATTTTTTAAGCTTTTGGAAAAAAATTTGGCAAAGATCAAAATTGGAGCTGAGTAGGGCCAACATATAGGGATTATTGCCATTTCTGTCTTTTGTCTTTTTCATTTTGACAGACGTTGTTTTGCTTGCAAGTTGTTCTATGATGTTTAAATGTTCTTTTTCAATCGCAAGATGTAGAGGGGTGAGTCCACTAGCGTCTTGAGCAAGAGGGTTAGCGCCATATTGGAGCAATTCTTGAACCATATTAGGTCTTTGCAAAAGCACCGCCCAATGCAGAGCTGTTTCATTTTTGTCATTTTTGAAATTAGGATCGGTTTGTTTTTGTAAAAGATGTTTGACTTTACCATCCAATTTAAGCTTGGCTGCTTGAAGGAGTTGATTATTGCCCTGAAATTTCTTTTCTTGAAGTTTGAAAAGTTTTTGAAGTGAAGGACTTTGTGTCAATTGAAAAGCGGTTTTTCCCTGTTTATTCTTGATTCTTGGATTAGCCCCTAGATGCAAAAGTAATTGGGCTTTTTTTAAAGAAAAAGCATCATTTGCTAGGACGACCAGATGTAGTGGTGTATTCATCATCTTATCTTGTCGATCTAGATTTTGCGTATGTTTTGCAATAAATTTAAAGAGTCTCATGTTTTGGTTGGTTGCAATGAGATGCAAGGGGGCTTGATTGTATTGATTTGTTTCATCACAATCAGAGTGCTCGTGGACTAAAAATTCAGCACTATGTTCGTTGGGAATGGGCATTGACAAAGAGAGCAGAAGCAGTGTGTTTCCATAGTGATCTTTGAGATGTAAATTGGTATGAGAGACAAGCTCTTCAAAAAGTTCAAATTTTTCTAAAACGATGGCTAAATGGGCACACGTTTTTGAGCCGCAGTCTTGAACGTTTCTCGAAGCTCCAAATTTGAGTAAGTCATCAATGATTTCATCCGAGCTAAAACAAATGGCATAATGCAAAGCTGTCAGCCCGCTTTTATCTTGGAAATTGGGATCGATTTGCTTTTGTAAAAGCTGTCTAACTAAAGCGTTATTATCATGAATGCAAGCAAAGTGCAGCGCGCATTTTTCAAAGGCATCGAATGCAAAAATATTGACCTTTTTTTGGATAAAAAACTCAATGGCTTTTTTGTCATTTAAATCGCAGGCATTTAAAAAAGGTGTTCTGCCATGGCTATCTTTCAATTCTACTTGGGCTTTTTTTGTAATAAGTAGTTGCATTGCTTCAAATTTTTTAAATTTGACAGCATGGTTTAAAGGCGTATTTTTTTCATTGTCTTGTAAGTTTAGATTCACTTTTGCTTTGATCAAAAGTTCGATGGCGTGTTTATTGTTTTCATCGACAGCATAAAAAATGGGTGATCTACCTAGTTTATCCTTGTGATTGAGCGCTTTTTTAGACTGTTTTAGAAGCTCTTTGAAGAGTGTTAAATCAAACTGTTTGAAGGCATAATGCAGAGGCGTTTTTCCAAAAATATCAGCTGTGTGTGTTTTCGCTTTTGCTTTTAAAAGAATAGAAATGAGCTTTGTTCTTTGGAGTTGCACGGCGTAATGCAGAGGCGTTTTTCCTTGAAGATCTGGTTGATGGAGGATGGATTTAGAGGCATTGATTAAATGCGAGGCAATCTTTTCGTTTTGGTAAATAATGGCATAATGCAAAGGAGTTTTGCCTTCAAAATCTTGAATATCGGATTTTGCACCTAAATTCAAAAGCTTAGAAAGAGCATCTTCACGGTGATAGATTGCAGCTAAATGCAAAGGCGTGCGTCCATCGATATCTTTACTATTGAGCATTTTTATAAGGGTATTTTTGCGATATTTTTGTTCTAAGAGTTCGATAAGCTCAAAGTGCCCAGATAGAGCAAGGTGATGCAGGGGAGTGCGATCCAAGCTGTCGATTTCTTAAACCTCAATCCATTGTAAAAGATTGTCTTTGGAAAGCTTTTCTTGATACTGGATTTCTTTTGGCAAGTAGCGTGTTTGAAATGAGGCTTTGGGCATGTCATCTTGCTTGAGTGCTTGTGAAAGTAAATCGCAAATGGCAGGGTTGTCAAAATGGAGTAGTTGGTTTTCTTTCAGAAGCTCTAAAAACTTTGCGCTTTTGTTAAAATTCAGTACAATTTCTGGGTGCTCATGAATGAGCTCCAATGTCAAGGGAATATGTTTTTTAAACTCTTTTGGCTCCTCTAGTAAATATTGCAAATAGAGTCTTGCAACTTTAGGATCATTAAAAGTTTTTAGGGCCTTTTTACGGTGTTTGATCAAAAACCTTAAAGAGTGTGGAAAAAGCTGCTTTTTTAAAAGTTGATCCATAATTCACCTGCGACTTATTGTAAAATTTTTTTTGCTTTTATTTCAATTCCTTTGTCGTTGTTTCATGAGGATGAATGAGTCCCATGGACACGGCATAGCGTATTGCGTTTTCAACGGAGATATCAGCCTCATGAGCCAATTCTTTAGGAACATAGATCAAATAGCCAGCAAGGGGGTGGGGGGCTGTTAAAATCACGACGCCCACAAGGTCTTTTTTTGTTCGTTTTGAAAATAATTCAGGTAGCTTATCGATCACAAGCCCCAAAGTTTTTTGTTTTTTGGAGGGGAAATCTATAAGACATACAGATTTAAACAGTTTCTTTTTGGGAGAAAATATAGTGGAAAAGAGCTCTTTAAAAGCGCTATAAATTTTATTAAAAAAGGGCATTTTTTCAAAAATCTTGTTTGTGAGCGCAACAATTTTTTCACCCAAATACCAACGTGTCAAATAGCCAATGAGTGTGGTTGCGGCCAAAGTTCCAACAAGAGCAAAAGCAGGAACGAGTAAAAACACCATGCCTTGGATCCAAAGGGGTAAATAGATGCCATAAAATTGGTCTACTAGGGCTAAAAGCTTGATTCCAACATGCAAAAAAGGAGCGATGCAGAGTTTGTAAAGCAGTTGCACAATCCAAAAGGTAATTGCTAAGGGTAAAATCAAAACAATGCCGGTGATAATACTTCTTTTCATAGGTCTATTTTGGTTATATTTTCTGGGTGAATGAGTCCACAAGAAACATTGTATTTGACGCCTTCTTCTGTGCTCGCCTTTGTTTTTTTTGAATCTTTGGATTTAAAGAAGAGCAAAAATCCCATCAAAGGATTGGGAACAGTAGGAATTAAAATCACATCGACTTTTTCTTTGATTTTGGATGTAATGGGTTCAATGGATTGTTGATTCAGTTTAAAACAAACTGCTTGAGATTTGTTAGAGGGAAAAGGATTTAAATGCACTGATTGGATAATCTTATGGTTTGGATCGAGGACAATCTTGAGTGTTTTTTCCAAAGGATCATAAATTTTTGAAATAAAAGGGAGTTTTTTGATGAACGTATGCATGCGCTCTGTTGTCGATTCTAAGGCCCATAATTTGATTAAAAATCCTACTAAGGTGATGAGGATGACAAGCGCTAAAACGATGATGAGTTGTGCAAAAATATGGATCAAAATAGAAGATTCAGCAAGTTCCTTTGGCGTATGGATAATCTCCATATTAATGAGCCATACTTTGATGTGGTGGACAAAAGGCTTTGTGAGTTTATTAAAAAAAAAACGCAAAAACAGGAGCGTTATGATAAAAGGGATTAAGATAGAAAGACCGGAAAGAATATTTTTTTTCATGCTTCTTCTTGAGGAACTTGTTTTTGCATGCCTTCTGGATGGATCACTCCACACGAGACAATAAATTTTAAAGCCTCTTCTGTTTTAATATCGAGATCGATCACGTCTTCTTCTTTAAACATCAAGATAAAACCCGATGTAGGGTTGGGCGTTGTAGGAACAAAGACAGAGATCAGTTTTTCTTTTACTGCATCTTCAAGCATTTGAGGCGCATCTCTAGACACAAGTCCCAAGCAATAAACATCTTCTTTTGGAAAAGGGACAAGCACAACGCGTTTAAAGGATTTACTATCGGATTTGAAAAAGGTGTTGATGATCTCTTGCGATGTTTTATAAATCTTATTGACAAGGGGTATTTTGTGTAAAATAGAGTCAGAAAATTTAATTAAAGAACGAAAGAAGAACCAGCGTGCGACCATTCCCAAAATGAGTATGAAAACAAAAATCAAGATCAAAATAATGATCTGACTTGTGCGATAAATCAGCTGCATCGATAACACACTAGAAAGCTCTTTTCCATTCCACTGAATCCTTGAGAGGAAATTAACAAAAGCTCCAATGAAAGGCTCTGTCAAAAAATTCACAATGAATATAACGATGGCCACTGTGACTGCCAAGGGCAACAAAATCACAAGCCCTGTTAAAAAATATTTTTTCATACCTTCATCCCACGAGTATTTTTTATACTATAGCGCCAAAGTAAATCTTTGTCATCTCCCGCATAGTCAATTCCAATTCTTTTTGATAAGTATAGTACATTTTTATTTATTTGAAACCCCCGATCTTCGATCCATATGGGTGCAGTATTCAGTTTTAATCCATTATGTTTAAGCTCAATCCCTAAACTTTGTGTTAATTTTCCAGGACCAGAGCCAATGTCTTTTCCATTTCTGCGTTTTTTCATGATATCGATGCCTTCCAAAGGTTCAATTCTACGCACTAAAATCGCTTCTGCAACGTCTTTTTTGTTTGTGACGATGTTAAATAAAGGATGCATTCCGTAGCAAAGATAGACATAAGCCGTGCCTCCCTTTTCAAACATCATGCTGTTTCGTTTGGTTTGTTTATTTTGATAGGCGTGGCAGGCTTTTTCTTTAAAAGAATAGGCTTCGACTTCTGTGATAATACCGATAGTTTTGTGTATGAAATACGTGCATAGGCACTTTCCTAAAAGCGCTTTTGCAATACTGCATACATCTTCATTCTCAAAGAAATTAGAAGATAACATGTATGCATGTTATGCTTTTGCATATTTTTTTTGAAGAGCAGCAGCAGCGGTTAAGGTGATCAGAGCAACGATTACTGAAATGGTGTCAGCTATTGAGGTGACTGGGGAGGGAAGTTTTACCCGGTTTTTTGCTTTTGTTACTGGATTTTCTATTTCAACATCGATAGGAGCTTTTTTCTCAAACACAAATTGGTCAAAAATATCTCTAACAAATACGGAAAAGCCGCAAACAACTCCTGTAGATGCTCCAAATACAAGAACATTTTTCAATCCTAAGGACCTTATTGAAAGTGCAAAAGTTGCTAAATGTATACCCAAAGCTTGCAAACTTGCAAATACAACTGAATGCATTTTGCTTTTGTATGTGAGGGGATGACCACAGACAATACTTACTTTTGGAAGCATTAGAGCAAGTTGTGGAAGATGTTTACGTATAAAAAATTTTGTGTGTATCTCTCTTTTAGCATTCGGACATTCACATCTTTTAGGATAGTTAGAAAATAGATTTTGAGATCCCTTATTCTCCGATAATACAGAAGATACAGACCAGAGTGGCATTCCTAAACTCATACCCAATCTCAAAAAAGAAGTAGGATATATTTGTGAAAGAATATTGGGGATTTTGGTGGTATTGTCGGGAAAGGTTAAGTGTAGAGGCTTTTTAAGAGCATATAAAGCGCCATTTAAAATGATGAATTGAGCAAGGCCAATGGTAGCGCCTTTTGCTACAGCATCAACATAGGGTTGATAGTCACCATAGAATTTTTTTACTTGAGCTGGAACAAATTGAGCTGCCAATGCTGTCATTTCTTAAATCCTCTTTAGTTTATAGAAGTTTCATTATACATGAAGATTTGTTGAAAAGTCAATAAGTTTTTTTATTGAAAAAAAACATCTCTAAGCTTTTGGTTTCTAGATATTTGTGTGTTTAGTTTTTAAATAAAATAGTTTAATTGACAAACATTATTTTATAAATTAAATAAAAAGAAAAGAGGAGAATTTGAGTATGCCTGGAGAAGGGAAGGGTGTGTCTGGAAGTGGCGGACTAAGAAAGTTTCAAATTCCTGATTATAAGCCACATGTAGGAAAACCTGCCGAAAGGGTAACTCGGATCATCGAGGATTTGCGTACATCTATTCAAGCGGCAAAAGCAGAAACAGTTGTTACATCCGAAGCTCATAAAAAAAGGTTTGAAGCTTCTATGGCACAATTTAAAAGAGGTGAACCAATAACAGAGCATGCTAAAAGAAGTGGAGTGGTACCTGCACATAAACCTAAATTTAATATTAGAGAGTCTATAGGTCAATTTGAAGCAGGAGCACAAGCAGAACAAGCATATTCTCGTGCTAAAAAACCGATCGCCGAACGCTCTGTTTTTAATTATCTTTGTTCAGAAGATCCACCTCATGCTATGATAGGTAGTGGGGTTACTCACATAAGAGGTATACCTGTTGAACAAGCGATTGATGAACATCGACATCCAAAAAAAACAGATGCGGATTACGAACGAAAAGGAGAGATGGCATCACCTAGTGAAAAGGAAGCAAAAAAAGTGACAAGTGATGCAAAAGGCCCAACGCTTTGGGATGAATGGGAAAAACAGATTGATT
>JAAKFQ010000037.1 GCA_011064725.1 Chlamydiota bacterium
TCATTTGGCTGAGAAAAATTTGGAAAGATTCCTTAATAGAAACGAGACTTTCTCGTAATTCTTGATTTTGCTGTATCGTTTCGTGCCATTGGTTTTGTTCAATTAACACATCTTTGTATTCCTCCATTGCATCTTCAAGATAACGTGCCAAATCTTCAGTTTTTTTATGGTGTTCTTCTAGTTTTTGATCCGCTTTTTCGATTCTATCACAAGCCTCGCTCAACAAAGGATTGGCAAATATGGGAGAAATAATGAGAATGAAATAGGTTGTTAATTTAAACATATTCTATCCTCCTTTGAGCTTTTCAGCATATTTTCCTTTGTTATTTAATTAAATTTTGGATCATGGTTTCCATTTTTATAAGCGCTTTGTCAACAGCTTGTTGATCTTCGTCGGAAGGTGTTTGTTGCTGATTGTCAATCATACATGAAACAGTAAATTCTAACTCCCACCAGGTGTTTCGAAAACGCTCTTTGAACTCTTCACTTACATCTTCTAATACATTTAGTAAATCTTCAAGCCCTTCTGTTAATTCAAGCAAAGAATCCACATCGAATGGCGTTTGTTTAAATAAATCAATTTTTTTTGCATCAAATTGAGTTGGCGTATGTCGTAATCTTTTAATGGCATTGTGTCTAATGGGATATATTTTATGTTTTCATTGTATAGATAATTTTAAAAATACGCATCTTTTTCAGTTAAAAAAGCGAAGTTAAATTTAGGCTAGGAAATTAGAGCTAAGATTTGTATAATGTGACCCATGGCAGTAAAATGTATTTTCGACGATCAGGAATTAGAGGTCATTCGATGGGATCAGATACCTAAACATGTGGGTATCATCATGGATGGCAATCGCAGATGGGCAGAAGATAAAGGCATGATGGGTTTTAAGGGCCATTTGTTTGGCGCAGAAACGCTTGTGGATATTGCTGAAGCCGCATGTGAACTTGGCATCGAAACGCTCACTTGTTATGCATTTTCTACAGAAAATTGGAAGCGTACACAAATTGAACAAGAATTTCTCTTCGAATTGATGGAAACTTATCTCGTCAAGCAGCGTGATATGATGATCAAAAATGGTGTGCGTTTAAACTATATCGGCGATATTTCTAAGTTGCCTAAAAGTTGCCAAAAAATCTTTTTGGAAACACGCGAGTTGACAAAAAACGGGGGGAAATTAGATCTTGTTTTGGCTGTTAATTATGGTGGACGTGATGAGATTCGGCGGGCAATTTTGAAAATGATTGATGATGTTGAAAATGGACAATTGAAAAAACATGAAATTTCCGAAGAAAAAATATTGGATTATTTGGATACCAGGCCTTTTAAAGATCCAGAAATGATCATTCGTACAAGTGGAGAAATGCGTATGAGCAATTTTATGCTCTATCAGAGTTCCTATTCAGAAATTATTGTTTCTGACACCATGTGGCCAGATTTTAAACCCACTAATTTATTACAAGCTGTGCTAAGCTATCAAAAAAGGATTCAACGGAGTGGAAGGTGAAAAAAGTCAGCAGCAGAAAAAAAATAGAGAGAAAAAGCGACTTTAGGTCGCGTTTTTTAGTCGGCTCTGTATGCATTTTAATTTTAGCTTTGTTGTTACCCAATGCGTTTAACCCTATCTTAGCAAATTTCATCGCTTTGATTTTTGCCGCGCTTTGTGCAATGGCACTTTGGGAATTTTTGGTATTATGCGAAAAAAAACAGATGCACCCCCCCAAAGCCTGGATCATTACAGGAAGCATCCTTTATGTTTTAAGCACGTTTTTGTCCATGAATCTTTCAAATCTTGCCTACGCTCCTATGCTAGTGTTATCGCTCACCATCTTCTTGATTTTTATTCTGCATTTTAAAAATCCGAAAAATAGCTTGAACCAACTTGGCACCTCCATTTTTGGATTGATTTACATCGCTGTTCCCATTGGTTTTATGATACATATTTTATATCAACCTTACATTTTACAAGATGGTCGCTTGTGGTTGTTGTATTTAATTATTTTGACAAAAGGCAACGATATTGCAGCCTATTATGTCGGAAGATTTTTTGGAAAACGCAAACTTGCATCTCACTTGAGCCCAAAAAAAACTTGGCTTGGTTCTTTTGCTGGTATCGTGGCTGCTCTCATCTTTTCTATTTTGTTTTACGTATGGCTAAAAAAACCGCACTTTTGGCACATTCAACTCAATTTAGTGGAAGCTATCGTGTTAGGATTGCTCATTCCTATTGTCGGTCAAATTGGAGACTTAGCAGAAAGTTTGATCAAACGTGATGTGGGAACAAAAGATAGTAGCTTTTTGCCAGGGCTTGGTGGTGTTTTAGATATTTTAGATGCTCTATTATTTACAGCACCTATGTTATATTTTTACTTAAGATTTCAAAACATTTTGTAATTTATGCTCATCACAATAGACGGACCTGCAGGAACAGGAAAATCCACAATCGCACAAAAACTCTCAGAACTCTTTGAACTCCCTTATTACAATACAGGAACTATGTATCGTGCACTCACATACAAGATTTTGCGTGATAAGATTAACGTTGATGACGAAGAAGAGAGAAAAAAAATGGTGAGCAATACATCGATACAATTAGATAATATGCGCTGTTTTTTGGATAAAAAGGATGTGACCAAACATTTACGCAAAAAAGAGGTCGACGATGCTGTATCCAAAGTTTCTGCATTTAAAGAGGTGCGTACATTTATTGTCGAGTTACAACGCGCATATGGAAAACACAACGGAATTTTTGAAGGTAGAGATATGGGAACAACAGTGTTTCCCGATGCCGATTTGAAAATTTTTCTTAACGCATCTCCAAAAATACGTGCTCAACGCCGCTTTTTAGAAATGCAAACAAAAGAATCAAAACTTGAAGATATCGAAAAAGAGCTGCAAGAAAGAGACCATCTCGATACCACGCGTAAAATCTCACCTCTTCGCCAGCCAGATGATGCGTTTTTTATCGATACTTCGTATTTATCCATCGCAGAAGTCGTAGAAAAAATTGAGTATTACTACGAGCTTATCGAAAAACAAAAACAAAAACTTAATAAATTTTTTGTTTTTTCCAGGTTTCTTTTCAAAGTCCTTTTTAAGATATTCTATCGATACAAAGTATACGGGAAAGAACACCTTTCTAAAGGAGCTGCCATCATCGCTTCTCACCACGCTTCTTTCATCGATCCTATTTTTGTGGGCGTCGCTTCAAACGATCCTATTCACTATTTTGCTAGAAAATCCTTATTCAAAAACAAATTACTAAAGTTTATTTTTAAAAGAATCTACACCTATCCAATTGGACGAGGGGGACTCGATCTAAAAGCTATCAAAGTGGCGCAAAACTTTTTGCGTGATGGAAAAAAAATTGTCCTTTTCCCAGAAGGCACACGTTCGCCTGATGGTACTATTCAACCTCTCCGAGAGGGGGCGGCTCTCATCGCAATTCGGACACATACCAAAATTATTCCAACACATCTTATCGGCACATTTAAAGTTTGGCCAAAATCAAAAAAATTCCCAAGACTTTTTGGGAAAATCGTTTGCATTTTTGGCTCTCCTCTCGATCCTAAACTCTGGGGAATGTATGGAAGAAAAGAAGCGCAAATACAAATTACAAAAGCACTTGCTGATAAACTTCATGAACTCGATGAGTGGTATAAAAAAGGAGCTAAAGGCTCCCCTCCATAAAAAATAATGACATTTTAGAAGTGCTTTTAATCTAGGGAGATCTTCTTGCCCATGTCAAAACGTTCGACTTTTTCCAGGCCCTCTTCACTGAAAACAACTTTTTCTCCATGCAATTGGCCGTTTACGAAAACTTGTTTGATCTTTGGCGATCCATCTTCAAAGTATTTGTTGAACTTACCATTTTTTACGCCATGAGTATATTCTGCTTCGAAAATGAGTGTTCCTTTATTATTCCATTCCACACAAAGCCCATTAAACTGACCATCTTTATGTCTGTAGATAGAAGCAACGCGTCCATTTTTAAAATAGGTTTTTTCTTCGCCCTGTTTTTGATCATTTGAAAAACTCATCTCTTTAAAAACACGCCCATCAGGAAAATATTGAATCGCAGGTCCTTCTTGTTTGTCATTTTTAAATTCTATTGTCATTGCAAGTTTCCCATCTTCAGAATAAAGTGTGGATATTCCGTCCCGTTTTCCTTTATTGAAAAGCGTGGATGCCATTTTTGTCCCAGCCACGTTGTATTCTGACAATTCTTGATCAAGTTCATCGTCTATAAATATCCCATGTTGAGCCATCACTTTTCCATATTTTTCACTTTCTGGAAAATAGACAATGTATTCGCCATTTTTTACGCCATTTTTGTATTCGACAATGGTTTCTCTACCCTCTTGATCTTTTTGGAAAAAACGCCCGTTGAGCTTACCATTGATATGGTTCTTTTCTTCTATTAAAGTTCCTTCAATATCAAATTTCTTTAACGCGTTTTCCAAAACACCATCTTCATAACAAGCGATGGTTTGTAATTTACCATTTGGATGGAAAAATTTTTGCTCGCCATCCATCTTTCCTTCCTTGAACACGTTTTCTTTTGCAAGAACTTGCTGCTTTTCTAAAGCATCTTTAGCGTAATATTCTAATTGTTTTCCTTCTGGAGTACCTTCTTTGTAAAAATGGACTAAATGGGGCGATCCATCTTCAAACCAAGTAAAAAACTCGCCTTCAATTTTTCCTTCGTTGTAAATAGCTGTGTTTTGCAACTGCCCATTTTCATACCAAAATTCTTCCTTCCCATGTTTCTTTCCTTTTTCAAAATGCATCACGCTCTTTTTTTTGTTTTTTGCCCACCAGCTTTCTATTGTTCCTTGCGGCTCACCATTTGCAAAATAGCCCACAAGTACCAAATCGCCATTTTCATTCCACTCTTCATGTTTACCATCGAGTTTGCCCAAGTTATAGTTTGCCATGGAGTGCACTTTACCATTTTCATACCACTGTTTCGTCATGCCATCGAACTGACCATTCTTGTAAATTGCATCGACACTAATTTGTCCATTAGAAAACCATTGTTTATAAGGGCCATGCAAAGTATTTTCTTCAAATCCAATATCAAATTCTTTTTGCCCGCTTCTTAACCATTTTTCAAATCTTCCGTTTTGTTTCCCTTCTTTGTAATAAGCAATGACTTCTATTTTTCCATTGTCAAAATAGATGGTATTTTTACCCTCAATTTGTCCATTTTTATAGTAGTGCTCCAAATGAATCGCGCCATTTTCAAACCATTCTTTATATAGACCTTCTAACTTTTCATCTACGAGTGTATATTCTTTAAATTTCGTGCCACTTTCAAACCATTCTTCAATAGGTCTTTTCAATTTTCCATTTCGATCAAACTCGCCAACATAGGCATATTTGCCATTTTCATGCTTGCGGTAATGTTTCCCAAGATATTTTCCTAAATCAAATTGACCTTCTCCAACCAAACTGCCATCTTTTGCAAAAAACTCTTCTTTTCCATGTCTTCTGCCATCCACATATTCAATATTGTAACTAGGGATTCCGTTTGGATGAAACATCTGATGTCTACCATGAGGCACGCCTTCTTTTAAATTGCGCACTTCGATGACATTTTGATCATCATCATATTCTACAATAGCGGGTACAGTTTCTGTAGAATGCAGTTTATTGTCTTGAAAATGTTGTTTTGTTTTGACGTTTCCAGACTCATACCACTCTGTCATCAAACCAACAGCCTGACCCTTTTCATGGGTCGCCTCAATACGGTTGGTTTTGTTTGGATAATAGCCATAAGTTTTTCCATCAAGCATTCCATCTCTATATTCTCTTTCTTGCTGCAAAGCTCCATCTTCAAAAAAGACTTCCATTTTACCTTCAGGCTTACCTTGAATAAACTGCAATTGAGATTTCAAATTGCCGTTAGGATAAAAAAGACGTATAATGCCATCGACAATACCATCGACAAAATAGGTGAGTTTTTCCAAATTCCCTGTTTTAAAAAACTCCACACTTCCACCATGAGGAAGCACCACCCATTTATCTTCAAAAACTTCATAGCCTTTTGCTTTAAGCTCATCTGTTGCAGCCACGCATTTAAGATCTACTTCTACTCGAATTTTCCCATTTTCCCAAAGTTGTACTTGCTTAACTGGAAGCAATTGATCATTTTCAAATGGAGCAAAAAAGACGATTTTTTTAGCATTCCCATCTTGAAAAGCTTCTGTGACTTTAATTTCCCAACCCGGTTCTTTTGGTCTTAACCCATACATTTCCGTCTGTTGATTAGCAACAGCAAAACTAAAGAAAAAAACAAACAATAAAATGATTTTTTTAAATCCCATGATCCCTCGATATTTTTTTGCTCAGTTTACTATTTTTAAGGCTTTTGGTAAAGTCGCAGATTTTGATAATATTGAGAGATAATGTCGTAGCTTTTTTTTTCAAGCTATGTTACCAAGGGAATACAAAGAAAAATTCACGTTATGAGTACTACAGAAAAAATTGAAATCAAATTGGCTCCCCATTCAAAAGAATCGGAAATGCTTGTTTTAGGATGTATGCTTTCTTATGAAAATGCCCTAAATGTCTGTGCCGATGGTTTGGATGATACCGATTTTTACTTCACCGAACATCAAACCATCTTCTACGTATTAAAAGATCTCTACAAGCAAGATAAACCTGCAGATATCCATCTTGTTGCAGAAGAATTAAAACGCAAAAAAAAACTTGGAACTATTGGTGGTGTTGCCTATTTGATAGCGCTTGCGCAATATGCAGGCACTTCTGCTAATATTGAAGAATATATTGATATTGTAAAAGGTAAGGCTTTGCTTCGTCGCATGATCAATGCCGCACAAATTGTCGAAAAAAAAGCCCTTGCAGATCCGAAAGACGTTCAAGAAGTCTTAGACGAAGCACAACAGCGTTTTTTTGAGATCAACCAAAAAGCCAATCCTAATGCAGGACTTTTGGTCAAAGACTTACTTTCTGGAGTGCGCTCAAAAACACATCTTCCATTTCTTAAAGAATTGGAAGGGAGGCAAGAAGAATTTCAAAAAAAAGGACCTAATGAATCTAAAATCACAGGCCTTCCTAGCGGTTTTATTGATCTTGATAGAATCGTCAATGGGCTTGGTGCTTCTAATTTAATTATTTTAGCAGCAAGACCCGCAATGGGTAAAACAGGTTTTGCGATCAACATGGCAGAAAAAATCTGTTTTGATCTCAAAAAACCCGTGGGCATTTTTTCTTTAGAGATGTCTTCTGAACAAATTATGCAACGCATGATTTCTTCTAGATCTGAAGTAGAAAGCGAAAAAATTTTAACCGGCTCTCTTAATGGAGAGGAATACCAACGCGTTGTCGACGAGTGCAACAAAATGCAAGGGGGCACCATGGTGATCGATGACCAAGGTGGCATCAGAATCACAGACTTGCGTTCTAGAGCGCGTCGTATGAAAGAAATCTATGATATCCAGGTCCTTTTTATCGACTATTTACAGCTCATTTCTGGATCTGGGCACACACGCGCCATTGAAAACAGACAGATGGAAGTGTCTGAAATTTCACGTATGCTCAAAGCCCTTGCCAAAGAGCTCGACATCCCTGTTGTCTGTCTATCACAACTTTCTAGA
The DNA here is from genome assembly GCA_011064725.1 of Chlamydiota bacterium. Classification (NCBI taxonomy): domain Bacteria; kingdom Pseudomonadati; phylum Chlamydiota; species Chlamydiota bacterium. The sequence goes on from JAAKFQ010000037.1 coordinate 7,624, forward strand.
AGAGTGGAAGAGCGCACAGGACATCGCCCTCAGATGTCTGACTTAAGAGAATCTGGATCGATTGAACAAGATGCTGATGTAGTGATCTTCATGCTTCGTCCTGACTATTATGATCCCAACGATAGACCTGGACTTACAGAAATCATTGTAGGTAAAAATCGACATGGACGCACAGGAAATACAGAAATTACGTTCCTACCACGTTTTGCACAATTTGCAAATCTTGCCAAAGACAATTAGCTTTTAATAACCTGAGTTTTGGGTTTAGTTTATTCAGTATCACGAGGAGATGGCTCTTAAATTCTTGGGATTTTTACCGCAGGGAATGGTCAAAAGGCCATTTTTCAGGTAAAAAGCGTGAGAAGAAAGAGTTATCTCCCTGAGAATGAATGAAATAAACCCAAAACTCAGGTTAATAGACTGACCTTATGCATTAAATTAGTAGATATCAAACGAGCAGTTGTGGTCAAAAGATGATTGTATTTTCAAAGGTGTTGGGTTTTGAATGCCTAATTTTGAGACGTATTCAAAAGAAAAATTTTCAATGCGCTGATTATTAACAAAAATATCTTTGACACCTTCTAGATAAACAGATTTGAAAAGCTCAAAAAGCATGCTCTTGGGCATTTCATCAAAAATCAAGCTACAAAAAAAGCCTTTTTCATCTTGTTCAATGAGTAAATTAACTTGTGTATCATAATGAAATGCCATGTGTTTGGCAATTTGCATACGATTGACAAGTGCATTGACGGAACGATCGAAGCGTTTTTTATTTGTGACTTTTCTTCCTGGAAAAACCAACACAACCAGAGTGGTTGTCATTAAAACAAAGATCGCTACAAACTCAATGAGCGTAAAAAATCGTCTATTTTTTAACTTTACCATCTTCTCCAAGGTGTATAGAGGTGACAATAATTTCCCCATTTTCTTCACGGACCTTAAAAGCTTCTCCCCAACCATCACAGAGCAAAGCGTCGGCCTTTTTCACAAGGCCCGATTTTTCTAAAAAACCTTTCTTGTTTTTCATAAATTTTTCAAACGTCTTTCCTTGTGACATCTCTAACGCAATCACTTCTTTTAATCGTTCTGCCGCTTGTTGCGTTTTCATCTCTTTTCCTTTCGTGATAGAACCTTGCACGTTATAGGCAATTACAGAAGAAATCATGCCGATAAGCACAATCACCACCATCAATTCAATCAGTGTAAGATAAAAGCGTTTCTTTCTTTTCATAAAAAATAAGGTTATCACACCAAAGCATTTTTTTTCAAACATCCAAGCTTACATTTGTTAAGGGCATTAAAATAGAGAGAATGATCAATCCCACAAAAAGCCCTAAAAAAATAATCAAAGCAGGCTGCAAAAGCGCCATTAAGCGCATAAGTTTTTTTTCCATATTTTCTTCAAACATATTGGCAATATTTGAAAAACTTTGATGCAAGCTTGCGCTCTCTTCTCCTATTTTCAACATTTGAACGAGCGTTGGAGAAATCAGTGCACTATCCTTTAAACTCTCTGAGATGTGCTTGCCTTCCATCACCTGTGCTTCAACGGTTAAAAATAGTTTTTTTAACCCAGCATGTTTTAAAAGGCCCCTTGATAATTGCAAGGTTTCAAACAAAGAGACATGGTTTTCCAAAAGATTTGCCGCGCTTTTGGAAAAATAAAAGAGGTCTCTTTGAAAAAGGAGTGTCTTAACTAAAGGCATTTTAAAAAGAAAAGGGTAAAGGCCTTTTTTTTTGATGATAATAGTGGACATGACAAACCCGCTCAGAAGAACTACGATGAGAATAGGATAATCATGGCGCAAAAAAGATGATAGCGCAAAGACAGATTTGGATAACAAGTTTAAACTCTCTTCTTGCACAAGGTCTTGCAAAGATGGAATCGCCACAATGAGCAAAAGTAAAAGAGCTGAAAGGGAAAAGCACAAAATCACAGTAGGGTAAAGCAAAAGAGAGATGAGTTGTTTTTTCAATTTTAATTGTTTTTCTAAAAATTCAATGTAGGTTTCGATTGCTTTTTCTAGCTTTCCTGAGCTTTCTGCAGCCTTGATGGTTGTTACAAAAATGTAATCGAAACAGTTGGGATATTCACTCATCGCTTCTGATAAACGTTTGCCTGCTTTCAATTTTTCTAAAAGAGAATCTTGTAAAAATAGACGTTTTGCATTGCCTTGCTCTTTTAACATCTGCATCGATTCATACACAGGAATACCTGCTTGCAAAAGTTGTAAAAACAATTTCGCCCACTGCAACTTTTCTTCCGCCTTTAAATGTAAATGTCTGGCTTTTTTTGAAGATGTTATTTTTAAAACCACAAGATCATCTTCAAGCAGTTTTTCTTGCGCCTGCATAAGTGTTTCTGCTAAAACAAATCCTTTGATTTTTTTTCCGTCGATAGAAAGCGCTAAGTATTCAAATTGCATTACCCAACCACCCTCATGACTTCATAAATTGTGGTGATTCCCGTCTTTACAAGATAGGCCCCATGCTCTTTTAAAAAATGCATACCATCAGTTTTCGCTGTCTGTTTTAAAGCATCTGCATTCAACGATATATGAATCTGTTTTTTTATATTGGGTGTCATTTCTACCCACTCAAAAATAGCACGTCTTCCCAAATAACCGCATCCAAAACATGCCCCACATCCTTTGCCTTTAAAAAGCATACCATTTTGCAACTCTTCGCGCTCTAAATTTAAATCTTTCAATTCTTTTTCATCAGGTGTGTATGCCACCTTACACTCTTTGCAAATGGTGCGCACCAAACGCTGCGATAATACACCAATGATCGATGAAGAGAGCAGGTATGTTTCTACCCCCATTTCTGCTAAACGCACGATCGCAGAAGACGCATCATTGGTATGCAGGGTACTAAACACCAAATGTCCTGTTAAAGAAGCCTGGATGGCAATTTTTGCCGTTTCGGTATCACGAATTTCTCCAATCATGATCACATCAGGATCTTGTCTAAGCAAGGATCTTAGGCCCGTTGAAAAATTGAGTTGTATTTTGGGATTTGTTGCCATTTGAGAAATTCCATCTAAACGATATTCAATAGGATCTTCAATGGTCATGATGTTAATGCTCGTTTGATTGATCTTAGCAAGTGCAGAATAAAGCGAGGTACTTTTCCCGCTTCCCGTAGGACCTGTCACAAGAATAATCCCTTCAGATTTTTCAATCGCCTTTCGAAAGCTTATCTCAATGCTATCTGGCATTTTCAATTCTTTGAGATTTAATAATGTTTTACTCTTGTCCAAAATTCTAAGCACAATGCGTTGCCCATCTGCAACAGGGATCAAAGAAACACGCAAATCAATATCACGTCCGCCCATCACCAAACGAATGCGCCCATCTTGTGGCAGGCGGTGTTGTGCAATATCCAATCTTGCCATCACTTTGAGCCGTGTGAGTAATTGATCTTGAATATCGACAGGTGGCATGGGTTTTGTTTGCAAAACACCATCAATACGAAAGCGCAACTGCAGGCCCTGTTCGCTTGGTTCAAAGTGAATATCGGAGGCTTTTTGTTCAATCGCTTCTTGCAAAATACGATTTAACAGATTGACAACAGGAACCTCATAAGACGTGTCTAAAAGATCAGGCAGAACTTCTTTTTTTTGATCCTGTTTTTCAAAATCTTTGTACACATCCTCTTCTTTTTTAGAAAAGAGCTTTTGCATCAGCTCTTCAAAAAGGTGCTGCTGACAAAAGATAGGCTCTACAGAACATGCAAAAACAAATCCAATCTCATCTAATGCGGCAATATTTTTAGGATCACATGTGAGCACTTGCAGTTTGCCTTGCTTTTCGAAAAGAGGAACACATTGGTGTGTTTTTAAAAACTTATATCCTAGTTTTTGAAAATGGCTCCCAATTTGATTGATAGGAGGCAGTGATTTTAAAACAGGCATATCATATAAAAATGCATAGGCCTCTTTCAAATCTTCTTGCGTGATCATTTTAGAAAGCAGCATGCGTTCTTCTTTTGTGATTGTCCCATTTTGCCAAATGCCGATCTGTTCGTATTGCGTTTTAGAAAGTTTGCCTTGTTGGTATAAGGCTTCGACAATTTTATTGGTGATCTTTTTCATTGCAAAAGTAGTTGCATGCTTTTTTCAAATTGTTTTTGTTTTAAATTTTTTCTTGCACTTTCTAACTGTTGAATAAATTCTGGAACATCGCCCGGACGTTTTTGAAGCTCTTCTTTTTGAATTTTTTTCAGATCATTTATGGGATCATACAAAATACGTGGCGTGATAAAGACAAACATTTCAGTCTCGTTATTTGAAGATTTGATATTTCCAAACAATTTTCCAATCCCAGGAATATCTCCTAAAAAAGGGATTTTTCCTGTATGTTTACTAAAATCTTTTTGACGTAATCCTCCAATAATCAATGTCTGCCCATCTTGAATACGTACTTGATTCTCAATGTGCTTTTTTGATACGTCTGGCTTATTATCTTCATTGGAGTTGATCGTATCAAAACTAATATCTGTTTCTAGAGTGATATAACCTGTTTGATCTTCTTCTGAAATATTAACGTTCGGAGTGATTTTCAATGTAGTACCAAAATTGGCCCTTTCATAGCGCGTTTTTGTCTTTTTACTCTTTGCGTCTTCTTCTTCCACAGCTACCGAAATCTCTTCTGTTAACGAAAATACCGCAGGCACTGCGTTCATTGTCGTCACGCTAGGTGCCGAATTGATTTGAATGTCTTGATTGGAAAGCAAAAATTGATAATTGAAACTAAACGCAGGAATATTTCTTCTTTGTGAACTAGACAAAAAGAAATTTAAAATTCCATCTTTAAACGTGGTTCCATTTTGTGGGTTTGTGACTGTGGTTCCTGTCTCCAAACTTGCAAGACCAATTTGATTATGCTGTTTTGTCTTCTTTTCAAATAGGAGCACTTCGATTTTCACCATCTTTTTAGGCACATCAAGCTTGGCAATTAAACGCTTAAGCACTTCTAAGCTTTTTTTCTCAACAATCATGATCATCGAGCTTGTCTTGGGATCAATGATAAATGCGTCTGCATGGGTTTTTGCTTGTTCGCGCTGCACTTTGTCTTTAGGATCTATGCCTGGCTTGTCATCTTGCATAGAAACTTCTTGTAACTGGGGATAAACTTTTTGCAACACATCAGCAAGTTCGTCGGGTTGCGTATGTTTGCATGTGTACCAAAAAATCGTCTTTTCCACAGGATCTTCGATCTTTTCTTCCATCTCTTCTAAGATCTTTCTTGCTTGTGCGATCTCCTTTTCCATTCCACACAAAACCAGCAAATGTTTAAATTGAAACGAAGCTAAAATACGCAATTGCTGCCCTGAAGCTGCGCCCAAATAAGTTGAAGATTTTGGCGTGAGTGACATTAATTCTAAAAACTCTTTTGCTTCTTTTGCCGTGAGTTTTTTTGTTACAATTGTTTCAACATGCATTTTTGTCATCTCTTGAGATAAAAAGTCGATAAGTTTTGCATAGTCCACTACCTTTTCGCTATCACCCACAATCGCCACTTCTTTTTCAAAGATTTGCAGGTTCACATTATCATTGATTGCAAGCGATTCAATAAAGCGCTGTTTTTTAGAGTCCAAATTTTTCAAAGGCATGATAAAAGCCACCCTAGTTGCCTTATCCAAATGTTTGAGATCCTCCAAACAATTTGTCAAAAGCGCCACATTTGCAAAAGATAGACGCGCTCTTACCAGTTGCTTGACAAAAGGATTGAGCTGTTTGACTCCCACACCATTTTCTTTCAAAATCATTTCGATCAAAC
>JAAKFQ010000038.1 GCA_011064725.1 Chlamydiota bacterium
GATTTAAATTTCCCTCTTTTAGAACATCTTTTAAATCAAAAGCAAAATCAATGCGAGCGTCTTTTTCACTATTTGAAAAGTCAACTCCTCCAAGCAGTTTTAAATAAGGACCCAATTTTGAAAGGCTAGCTTGGATTAAAATCTCATTCTTTTCAGGAGGCAAATAAAGGGGGAAGAATTTAAAAGCAGGAAGTTTGTTTAAAGGGCCTTTATAAGAAAATGTGCCAATTTTATTTTTTCCACCGACTTCAAGCTGCAATTCTGTATTATCGCTATGAGAATGGCAAAAGAGTTTTTTTAACTCTGAATTTTCAATCTCCATTTTTGCATGTAAATTTTCAAAAATCACTTTGTTTTCAAACGTCATTCTAAATGTATCGACATCAAATTTTCCGTAAACTAAGTGTTTTTTTTGAGCGTCAAAGGTTAAAACACTTTTGCATTTTTTTGCATCGAAACTTAAATCTTTTGCAACATTGCGTATTTTTAAATTAAGACCGTAAAATCTGTTTATTTGGAGAGTTTTTAATGCTGTTTTTAAAAAATGCATTTTTAGATTAAAACCTATACTGTTGCTAAGAAGTTGATAATCACAAAAAGGCTCATAATTTTGACAAAGAAGATGGAAAACCAAATCCAGACGACTATTTTTAAAAGAAATCAGATCTAAGTCAATGAGATGGTTTTGAAATAGTGAAAAATCAAATCCACATGTGAGTAAAATAGGAGAAGAGTCGAGAAATGAAAATTGGCATGTCATGCGGCTTTGTTTGAAATTTTTTGGTGTGATGGAGCCTTTCATTTTAAAAGGATGGTTTTGATCAAAAGCATTGTAAATACCCTCTAAATTAAATGTAGAATGCTTATATCCTACTTCCAATTGCCCTTGTACAGATGTCAAAAGGGTCGTTTTTTGATTTTTAATAGGTAATAAGAACTCGCCTTCTTTGACTCGAATTTTCGCTTTGACTTTTTGGACAAAGGAGGTTAAAAACTGCCAAATATCTTCGTCCATCACATTACGATTATTTTTTGTTGTCAGAAATGTTGAAAGTTTTTTTGCTTTAAGATGAGTGTTGAGTGTACTAGAACAAAAGACAAAATCGTTGCATTTGAGTTTTCCGGAATAAACATAAATACCATCTTTTCCAATGTTCAAATGCAAATGTCCATGCAAATTTCCAGAAAGTTTCAGAGAATTCACATCAACAAGTTCTGTAAAACTTAAAAGTTTTTTTAATGCAACCCCGTCGACATTAATCATGCGAAAATCAATGGCATAGCGATCTTTAATAGGATTTAAAGAAACAAAGACTCCTCCATTACAAAAATTCGAAAATTCCGCCTTATAATCTTTGTTTTCATGATCAATATGAATATAACGTATTGAGTGTTCTATTACAGAAGGGAGGTGATTGGTACCTGTGGTGTCATATAATTTGTAATGAACATTGTACCCTTTCCATTTAATTGCTAATAAATCTTGTGCTAAAAGTTGGTGTAGGGGTGATTTTGCAAAATCTTTTCCCTTTTTGTGAAGCCTAATCTCAGGATCATGAAGGATGAGTTGAAGGTCAAACTTTGCTTTGACAAGACTAAAATCAAGAATGCATTCGATCTGGGGAACTTCAATTTCAAAATGGTAGTTTGGATCTTGTTTTGAAAAACAGACGACTTTTTGCAAAACAATCGTTCCATTTGAAAATCGGATACTTTCAAATTCTAAAGAGCCTATTTTTGCAATATGGATTTTGTGCTTTAAAAATTTAAAGATTGAATACTTCACAATAGGTTCATGAAAAAGACCTAAGAGAAATAGGGTTAAAAGGAGAATAAATGTTTTTTTATACTTGATCATAAAGGTATGGTAAAACTTTTTTGGGTTTTATACCAATGGCAAAAAGCATTTTTGCGAGAAAATTCTAATAGCTTTGTTTAATTTACTGATATTACGCATTAACTCCTATTATAGGAAGGCTACAAAAAGCGATCTACTTTGTATTCCTCCTCACACAACTCTTTAGAGTTGTGTTTGTCGGACATACTCGTATATCGCCTCTTTCGCTCTTCCTCTAATAGAACTTACTGCGTAACATCAGTTAACAAAAAATTAATTAATCAGCTTTTCAATGCTGCTAATCTGATTTGCAAGCACAGGATCGATTTTTTGCTTGTTTTCAATCATCTTTGCCGCATAAAGCAGTGTTGAATGTGTTTTGTCAAATGCACTGGCTAAAATAGACACACCTTCATTAACAAATTTGAGAGCTAAAAACATGGCAATCTGACGTGCATTAACAATATGTTTGGTCCTTTTTTTACCCTTCAAGTCCTCAATGGAAATATGGAGTACTTTAGAAACAGATTTTAAAACATTATTGAGTTGAATGTGCTGCTTAGGGATCACTTGGATACATTCACTTAAAACGTGTTGCAAGTCAGGTTTTTGATTGTAAAATCTTAAATGGGCTTGGATTAAATTTAGCGCACCTTCAATTTCGCGTACATTGGATGTTAAACGGTGTGCTAAAAAGTGAGCGTCTTCATAGGATAACTCAAACCCTTTTTGCGTCGCTTTGTGTTGCAAAATGGCAATACGTGTTTCTTCTTCAGGGGTTTCAATTTTTGCGACCATCCCTCCTTGCAAACGACCCACAAGTCGATTGGAAAGCGCAAGCTGCGATGGATTTTTGTCAGATACAATCACAACCTGTTTGTTTTGATGGATCAAACTTTCAATGGTATTGGTGATTTCTTCTTCAAAATTTAGGCGATTTTGCAGAAATTGAATGTCGTCTAGTAAAAGCACATCGAGGCTTCTGAAAAAACGTTTCATGCGATCTAAAGAACGATTTTTTAGATTTTCGACAAGTTCATTAATAAAGTCTTCCGTAGTTGTTAGATGTATTTTAGCGTGACGTTTTATTTTTAGAGCGTGTCCTATTGCATGCAAAAGATGCGTTTTTCCAAGTCCCACATGGCCATAAAATAATACCGTGTTGCAGTTGTTTTGATTTCCTGTTGCGATGCTTTTTGCAATTTGCATAGCAAAACTATTTTCTGGTCCCACAACGAAGTGATCAAATGTATACAGCTTATTAAGTTTGAATTGGTGGAGTGTATGGATGGTGGATGGAACTGCGTGTTTAGGTATGTCTTGAACGTGCGTTTTAACAATTTCAAAATCAAGGGGCATCTGTTTTTCTATCAAGGTATAAAGATCATCTTGAAAATGGCTATAGAGGTATTCTTTTACATAGACATTAGGGATTTGAAGAATGAGTTTTTGCGTGTCTGTTTTTACTTTGATGGGTTTTAGCCAGTTTTGGTAAGCAATTGAAGAACATTTTGTTTTGACGTGATGCAAAAAGTGCATCCAGATAGCATGTGGGGCATTTTTGTCCATACTACATCCTGGGGTTGATGCTCAAAAAAACTTGATGGGGAGTCAACTTCTTTTGAGTTTAGTTTTAAACATTTCCACAGACTATGTGTTCAAATGTTCTGTGTGCGCTACATTAACATCAACTTTTTGTTTGTGCAATACTTTTCAAAAGTTTTTCGTAAAATATTAAAGATGAAAAAACTATGTTAAAGAACTTTTTGAAAACAGGCTCAAAAGCTGTTCTGAACTAACATTACACACGAAATTCAATTTAGAGAAAGAGCGAAAGAAATGAGATACGAGTATGTCTGACAAACACAACTCCAAAGAGTTGTGTGAGGAAGAATACGAATTAGATCGTTTTTTGCAGCCTTTCTATGATTTGGAGTTAGTGTGTAATGTTAGTCTCATTTTTAAAAAAAGATAAAAGCTGTTACGCTTACTTTCATGAAAAAAATGCCTTATGCAAAACCCTGTATTTTCGATGAAGACATTCAACAAGTAACACATGTGTTAAAGTCCGAGCAAATTACAAGAGGGGAGGTGGTAAAAGAGTTTGAGGATACACTTGCTAAAACTTTAGGTGCAAAATATTGCGTGGTATTTAATTCAGGAAGCTCAGCTTTAATGGCAGCCTATTTTGCGCTAGATGTCGATCGTTTTTGTACTCTTTTGACAACACCCATCACTTATGTTGCGACCTGTAGTTTTGCGCTCATAAGAGGTGCAAAATTATGCTTAATTGATGTGCTTTCAAATGGATGTATGGATATAAAACACGCTCGGCAATTATGTCAAAAACAGAGTGGAAGAGTGATTTTTGTTCCTATGCATTATGGTGGCGAGGTTGTCTCTTTGACAGCATTTTTAGATGGATTGCAATATCCCAACGTATCGATTCTTGAAGATGCAGCGCATGCTTTATATGCAAAAGATAGCGATCAAAACTACATCGGTTCTTGCATGTATTCAGATCTATGTGTGTTTTCATTTCATCCTGCCAAAGTGATGACAACAGGGGAGGGTGGATGCGTGACGACAAACAATCCAGACATTTTGGAAAAACTGCGTCTTTTCAGGAACAATGGTATCCAGAAAAAAGGATTTGAGTATGATTGCCTCTGTCTCTCTGGCAACTTTCACATGACAGAACTTCAAGCGGCTTTAGGTCTAGCCCAGATTAAAAGACTGCCCATTTTTTTAGAAAAAAGAAAAAAAATATACGCGCTTTATAAGGAGTTATTAGCAGATATTCCTCATTTAAAATTCTGTGAGATCAACACGCAAGAAACAAGCGGATTCCATCTTTGTGTGGTGCTCATTGATTTTTTAGAACTTGGTATATCAAGAATGGATTTTCAACAAATGCTTTTGGAAAAAGGAATTCAAACAGATGTGCATTATAAACCTCTTCATCATCTTTCAGCCATCCAACCTCATCTGTTTAAATCAGAACTTGAGGTAGAAAATGCAGAACATTTTTATGCCCAAGCGCTCACGCTTCCATTGCACCCAGATGTGCAAAAAAAGGATGTTGAATGGATTTGTACAACCGTTCGAGATCTTATTCTAAAACCTCAGGTTAGAACCCAAATGTAAAGCCAATGATTAAAGCGCTTGTTTGGATAGAATCATTAAATCTAAGAGGATCTGGTGTACCCATAGGCTGTGGGTTAATGGCTCTTGCATTAGGATCGAATTGCGAAGAGACTTCGTAGGCGATCCTAAAAGAAATTAAGAACCAATCGTTGATCACATCATTAAACCCAAGACCAAACTGCAGCTGCACAAGAGGTTGAAAATGCGTTAAGACATTTTCATTTCTAAAGAGTAATCGTTCATTTTTAACTTTATCTTCTTTAAGTTTATTGAGTGCCCTTTCTTCGACTTCCAGTTTTTTTTCAATATCTTTGAGTTTTTTTTCGTCATTTCCGTTGGCCATTTTGTCGTTGTGTAATTCGCGGATTCTTATGTCCAGTTTCTCGATATCATCCTGGTAAGAAATAGTCGTATCAAATTCCTGCCAGCGTGCAAGATACTTTCTTTTGTGCGTTCCTGAAAAAAGTCCCACTGTGAGATTAGAAAAGAGGAAAAAACGACGAGTAAAGACATATCTGACATCTGTTCCTGCAAGAACGCCCAATTGCTGAATACGAAAAGTTACTTTAGAAAAAAGATTTTGTAAGTTTTTCTTTTGGGAAGGACCGATTTTTTCAAAAAGATATGTATGGGTGACAAGCTGTCTTCTAAAATATTGATAGCGGATTCCACCGAAGGGTTGGAATCGCAACTTTGTATTCATCCAATGAGCTGTTTGCAACAATAAATCCGCCATTTGCAAACGTAGTTTTTGCTTAGAGTAGGGCTCTATGGTATAATCAACCCCAGGATTTTGGAATTGGTGTAAGTTTTGTAGATCTTTGAAATTATTGATATCTGCCGCAGCAGGTTCACTGAATTCAAAGGTATGATGGTTACCGCCTCTAAAATGTGTATATTGTAAACTAAAATTAAACCGATTGTGTATGCCAGCTCCTACGCCGACGCGAAATCCAACTTTTTCTTTATCATGAAAATCATATGTTCTGTGAGAAAATCCGTTTATACTCGCTGTCTTTCTATAAAAAGCATTTGTTGGCGTTGCTGTGATTTTAGAAAGCACAAAATCACCATTTACAAGAAAACAAGAAGTATCTGCTTTGTCTTGTATACAGTGCTGCAGTGGCGGATTATTTTGTGAATAGGAAAAAACATCTGCCTGAGCGCATGTTGTCAAAGCGAAAATCGAAACAAGGAAGCAAAAACGATTCATGTGGCCATATTACAAAAAACGCCAAATTTAGCAAAGAAAAAAAACTACAACTGATGTTGCGCAGTAAATTCTATTCATAGGAGGGCTGCAAAGAGCAATCTACTGCGTCTTCCTCCTCACACAACTCTATGGAGTTGCATTTGTCGGACATCCTTGTATCTTACACCTTTCGCCTCTTCTATGAATAGAATTTACTGCGTAACATCAGTTAATTGTCAATTGGGTTTAAAATAGAAGAGGCAGGTGGTACGTTTTGCAAAGAGCTACGATTTTTGATCGATAAGCAGTGTGCATCAAAATGGACGCCATATCTTGTGCTTGTTTGTTTTTTTGCAAAAGAAGCAAAGCTTTAAAACGCAAGAAAAGGGAATGCTTGTTTTCAGGATCTGTTTTTAACACAAAATCAAGGTTTTCAAGGGCTGCTTGAGCGTCATCGAGCTCTAAAGAAATCGAGCCTAGCATGAGTTGATCGTAGACATTGTTAGGATCTATTGCAATGAGCATTTGAAAGATTTTATTGGCAATATCATAGGCGCCTTGTTTATAGTATAAGTAACCGCAAGAGCGCGCTTCTTTCAAGTGTTTGTCTGACCAACCAAGGATGGCTTGCATATCCATATTTAAGCTTTTCCTATTCTATCTTGTTCTTGAAATACCATCTGAGAAATAAGATTTAAGCTTTGCAGAGTTTCTACAAAACGTGTGGTATGTTCGATCTGTTTTTCCTCTTGTGGACTTGTTGTTTCAAGGGCAAGTTGTGCCAACTTATCCAAAAGAGCCTCTTGGTGCGAAGCTGGACCAAATTGGCGCATGACAGCTTCTCTTGTAAAGAGTGTATTTGTCGCAAATCCTTTGGGTGTTCCCGGGTCTGTATCACGGGGATTCGGCAATATTTCAAGCTGAAGTTGCAAAAAGGAAGGTGTCGGTGCTGTCGTATCAATCTTGGTTTGAGACTCGATGATTTGTGATTCATCAAAAATGGGCCTAGCTTCTTTCAACCCTTGTTGTCTGACTTCATAATCACTGTAGACGCTAGACGGCGTTGAGCCGTATGTTATCGGGCTTGTAAGATCTGTTGGCTCTGCCATATTTTTTCACTCCTTTTCACATCATAGAAATAAGAGAGGTTTTTTTGCAACCTTCCCTTTAGTTAACCGAATAGAGAGGGAGCGAAAGGAGAACTTTTCCGCAGACTAATGCTTCCGACGAATAGAAGATAATACGTAATATTAGTTAAAACATTTAAATTTACCACTCATTCCCACTTTTTTACATTTTGATGTAAGTCTCAAATTTTAAAAGAGATTGGGATGAAAAAAAACGATTATTTTTTTAAAAATACAGAAAAAAGTTGTCAAAACTTTAACTTGGTGTTAATCTGTGGAAAAATGTGGAAAAAATATGAGCCAACATTACTTTAATGGATCACATATCGCAAAGTTGGATCAAAAGAATCGTTTTGTTCTGCCGATCCAAATGCGTCATGGTTTGATTGAAGATGGCGAATTGCAATGCACTTTGGCTCTTGGACAAAATGGATCTTTGGTGATCTATAAAAGGTCTGAGATTGAAACCATTGTTGAGCGTTTCAGAAAAAAGCAGCATTCTCCACATTTACAAAAGTTTTTCACACTGTTTTTCTCAACTCTTCATAAAACAACGTGTGATAGCATCGGACGGATTTCTATTCCGCCAATGCTTAAGGGGGCAATTGGTTTAAAGCAAGAGATTGTTGTTGCTGGGGTATTAAATAAGATCGAGCTTTGGCCAAAAGAGATTTATGAAGAGAATTTGCGTCTCGTTTTGAGCGGTGAAAATAGCATTGCATCGCTTGCGCAAGATGCATTCCAACTTTTGGATGAGGAAGACAGAGTTAAGGAGGAGGTTTTAGTTTAGAGTCAAAACATAAAAGTGTGATGGTTGACGAGGTGCTTGCGTTATTTGGGGATAAGATGAGCACTTTTTTAGATTGCAATTTGGGTGTTGGAGGACACGCAAAGGCGATTTTACAAAACCATCCAGAATTAGCATTACTTATTGGCATTGACAAAGATCAAAGTGCTCTAAAACTAGCAAAACAAAATTTAGGGGCTTTTGAAGCGAAAGTTAAGTACGTGCATGGGGATTTTAATGCACTTGATCAACATCTAAAAATTGTGGGGATTAAGGAAGTTGACGGTGTGTTATTTGATCTTGGGGTATCTTCCATGCAGCTTGACGAAGAAAAGCGAGGATTTAGCTTTCGGTTCAACAGCCCTCTAGATATGCGCATGGATCAGACAGATCCTGTATGTGCAAAAGACATTATCAACACGTGGACAGAAAAGGAGCTTGGTGAACTTTTTAAAAATGGGGATGTGAGAAACTTTCAGGCCATTGCAAAACGCATTGTGCAATCTCGAAAAAAACAGCCCATTTTAACAACATTTGACCTGATCCATTGCTTGGAGGGGTTATTGATAAAAACACGCAAGCACAATAGTGCAACGCTTGTTTTTCAAGCACTTAGGCTTGCTGTCAACAAAGAAGTGAAGCATTTGCAAGAAGCGCTGCCAAAAGCGCTCTCAATGCTAAAGAAGGGGGGCATTTGCGTTGTGATCAGTTTCCATTCGATTGAAGATAGAATTGTAAAAAATTTCATTAGGGAAAACAGCGCGAAACAGATCGAAGGGGAAAAATTGATACCAAAAGTTTGCAATTTAACTAAAAAACCCCTAACACCCAAAGAAGAGACTAAAATAAACAAACGAGCAAGAAGTGCCAAATTAAGGGCATTTAGAAAGGTGTAGCTATGCAAAGTATTCGACTATTTGGATGTATCGTGTGCTTATCTTTTTTACTCTACTCCTATGTTTCTGTCCAAAATCAAGTTGTTCATCAACAATTTAAACTCCAACCCCTTGTCAAGGATGTACAAAAGCTTAAAGAATTAAATCGGCAGATGTTTTTTGAAATCCAGCAATTTGAAGATCCCAATCAGCTTATGCTTTTTGCCCAAAATGATCAATTTCGACATTTAGCTTTTCCAAAACAGACCCATATTGCTAAGCTAGAAATCAAAAAATCTGAAGAGTTTTTTGCTTCCAATGAATAAAAACTGGCACGATTTAACGCGATTGACCTTTTTGATCGCCTTTGTTTTTTGTCTTTTTGGTCTTCTATTTTATCGTTTTTTTCAAATTCAAGTCATCGAACATGAAAAATGGCTACACCTTGCCCAAAATCAGTACGAAAAGATTGAAGAGGTGGCATTTCAAAGAGGGGTCTTTTATTCCAACAATTTAAAAGGAGAGACTACCCATACGCCGCTTGTTGTCGATGTGGTCAAGTACCACGTTTTCGTTGATCCAAAAAGTATCCCAGATGAGCTAAAACCCACTTTGTGTCATCAACTTTGCCAACTTTTAAATTTGGAAGAAGAGACAACACAACAAGAGTTTTACAAACAAGCACGCGCACGAAGAATCAAAGCCTTTATTGATATTAAAGAAAAGCATGATGTCGAGCTATTTTTTGCACGATTTTCCAAAAAGCACAAAATTCCCACAAACGCACTCTTTTTCACTCAAGATACCAAAAGACAATACCCTTTTGGTCACTTGCTTGGCCAAGTTTTACATACGGTGCGTGATGAAAAAGATCCCATCACCAAACGAGCCTTTCCGACAGGGGGTTTGGAGATGGAACTAAATAAGGTATTGCAAGGAAGCTTTGGTAAGCAAAAACATCTAGTGACACCAAGACGAAAAATCAACTTAGGTCAAGAGATCCAAAAAGTCAAGAATGGAGCTAAGGTCTTTTTGACCATCAATCACCACATCCAAGCCATTTGTGAAAAAGCGCTTAAAGAAGGTGTGATCAAAGCAGGAGCCAAGGGAGGCTGGGCAATTATACTAGATCCTCAAAACGGACACGTTTTAGCCCTTGCGCAATATCCTTTTTTTGATCCCAATGAATACACCAGCTATTTCAACGATGAAAGCTTGCTCGATCATACACGCTATCGAGGCATTACCGACCTTTATGAACCAGCATCCATTATGAAGCCCATCACTTGTGCCATTGCACTTTTGGGTAACGAAATCCTTGCCAAGCAAAACAAATCTCCTCTATTTGATCCCGAAGCCAAAACACCCACAACCAATCCCATCTTTCCAGGAAGAACAAAGCCGCTAAAAGATGTACGTTTGCACTATTTTTTAAATATGAACATGGCCATCCAGAAATCTTCCAATATCTACATGGCACGCCTTGTAGAAAAAATTATCGCTACCTTTGGCAATGAATGGTACAGAGAAGCCTTACAACTCTTTGGTTTTGGTCAAAAAACACACATCGAACTTCCCTCAGAACAAGCAGGAATAGTCCCAAAACCTGGACGCTTGCATCCCAATGGAACACTAGAATGGTCCAGACCCACGCCCTATTCTCTTGCCATGGGGCATAACTTACTTGCAAGTTCCATGCAAATGGTCACGGCTTTTTCTGCGCTCGCCAATGGAGGCTATCTTGTTAAGCCCACGCTCATAAAAAAAATCACGTCAGAAGGTGAAGTGTTGCACGAACATGTTCCAAAAAGAATCCAAATTTTGCCCAAAAAAATTGTAGATCGTGTGGTAGAGGCGATCCAATATGTGACCAAAATAGGAGGAGCAGCTCGCCTTGCAAATGTCTACGGCTACACCGAAGCTGGCAAAACAGGAAGCTCTGAAAAAGTGATCCACGGAACCTACTCCAAGGATAAACACTTTTCATCTTTTGTTGGATTTTCTCCTGCAAAAAATGCGAAACTTTGTATGATTGTGACAGTGGATGAACCTGAGGTCAAATTTATTCCTTATTTGGGAAGAAACCAACACGGGGGCATCTGTGCAGCGCCTATTTTTCGAGAAGTTGTGACGCAAGTGTTCGATTATTTAGGTATTGAAGAAGATGATCCATACGGATATCCTCAAAATGATATCCGCTATGATTTTGAAAAGGCCCATTATGTCAAAAAAACAAAAGAGCTTGCAGAACTTTATCAACAGTGGAATGCCCGCTAACATAAAACACCTATCTCTAGATTCTAGAACGGTCCAAAAAAGCACGCTATTTTTTGTGCGCAAAAACACCAAACAAGAACACATCCATCAGGCCATCCAAAAAGGAGCCATTCAACTCTGCACATCTCAAAAACTCGATCTCGATATTCCTCAACTTATCGTTGATGATGTCGATGTTGCGATGGCAGAAATTGCAAACGCATTTTACAACAACCCATCTCAAAACCTCACCATGATCGGCTGCACAGGCACTAGCGGAAAAACGACAACAAGCCACTTAATTGAACATATTTTTTCTTCTCTCAACACACCGATTAGCCTTATCGGCACAATCGAAACCCAGTCCAACCTTACAACACCAAATAGCATTCAACTCAATCAGCTCTTATCACAAATGCAAAACAAAAAAGCTTATGTGATGGAAGTCTCTTCCCATGCACTTGATCAAAAACGCACACATGGAATTGATTTTGATGTGGCAATCTTTACCAACTTTTCTCATGAACATCTAGACTATCACCACACACTAAATGACTACTTCCATGCCAAATCCAAACTCTTTGAAAACCTCAAACCTGAAGCTACAGCCATCCTTAATGCAGATGATGCAAAAGTCATGACACTCAATCCACCTTGCAAAACTCTTACCTTTGGAATTGACCATCCAGCCGACTTCCAAGCAACCAACATCCATGTTTCTTTAGAAGGCACCCAATTTGATCTCCTATTTCAAGATCAAACCTTTCATGTAAAAACGCACCTCATTGGAAAAATCAATGTGTACAATATTCTAGCAGCCCTTTCCTCTGGATTTGCTTATGACTTTTCCCTGGAAGATCAGATCCAAGCGCTTCAAATGTTTAAAACAGTCAAAGGTAGACTCGAAAGAATCGACAATGTCTTTATTGATTACGCCCATAAACCCGATGCTCTAAAAAAGACATTAGAAACACTACGTCCTTTGTGCCAAGGCAAACTCATTTGTGTCTTTGGCTGTGGGGGAAATAGAGACAGAGCCAAAAGACCTCAAATGGGCCATATTGCAACCACACTTGCAGACCATGTAATTATCACATCAGATAACCCACGCAATGAAGATCCTCTAGCTATTTGTCAAGAAATAGCCAAAGGCTGTTCAAAAAATAACTTTACAATTGAATCGAATCGAAAAAAAGCCATCCAACAAGCGCTTTACTCAAGCCAGCCAGACGACCTTATTCTCATTGCAGGTAAGGGACATGAATCCACACAAACCACTCATAATCAAGAACATGAACTCGATGATGCTAAGCTAGTGTACGCATTAAAATAAATCTTGAAAACTATTAGATTATGTTTTACAATTATCTCTGATAAATAAAAAAAATGGAGATAATTAGTGTCTATGATTTTTTCTTTAAAACCTATTTACCCTCAGGTAGCAGATACAGCGCCTCTTATAACAAAGGGCTTTTGTCAATTGAATAATCTGTGTCAATTTTTAATATCGAGAGCTTGTATTTCTCCATCCTATGAAACTCAGCGTCCAATAGATGATAAATATGTCATATTTGAGCAACAAACATCTATATTCTCAAGAGGAGTACATGCTTTATTTATTCTTGGAATTCTTGTAGGGGGTTTTAAGAATATAAAAGTCACTGCGTCAATTTTAGCTGGTTTAATAATTGGAAAAGGAATTGGTAATCATTTTAATGGTCAAAATTTTGAAACTTTATTTCAAACAGCTCAGTATTATGCAAGCCAATTATCTGAGAAGCCACATTGTGTAGATTTAAGCCTGGTCGTTAGATATTACAAGGAATCTTTATTATGTATTAAAAACCAAGAACAAATGAAACAAGTTGTGGACGTTTTAAGGGTTTTAGCAAGCGAAAATCGCGAAGCTCTAGTAAGTTTGACGAGCTTAGCAAACGATCACGAAGGAGCTCTAACATATTTGGTGAGCTTAGCAAGCGAAAATAACGAAGCTCTAGTAAGTTTGACGAACTTAGCAAACGATCACGAAGGAGCTCTAACATATTTGGTGAGCTTAGCAAGCGAAAATAACAAAGCTCTAGTAAGTTTGACGAACTTAGCAAGCGAAAATAACGAAGCTCTAGAAGCTTTGCACACCTTAGCAAGAGGAAATCGCGAAGGAGC